>JACPZX010000080.1 GCA_016195325.1 Acidobacteriota bacterium | reverse complement strand
GGTGCGGATCACGAGGGTGTCGCCGGCGATCTGCGCGTTGAAGAGGGCCTTCTCGTCCCTGGCGATGGGGAGGATCTTTCCGTCGGGGAGCTCCTGCGCGTACACGTCGCTCGTCGCCCATCCCTGTTGCACGCCGATGAGAAGATGCTTCCCGTCGTCCGAGACGCCGGCGCCGATCCAGTCGCCGGGTCCGTGCCCTTCGCCGAAGATCTCCCGGTCCGACTCGACGGGGGTGCCGAGCTTGTGGAACCGCACCCGCGCGCCGGTCGCGCGGCTGCGCCACGTGTAGTAGAAGCCCCCGCCATCGGGGGTCAGGGAGGCCTGGTCGTAGAGGGCGCGCGGGAAGACGTCCTTGAGATCGGTCCTCGTGTCCACGTCGAGGACGTGCAGCTCGACCTCGTCCTCGCCCCCTTTTCGCAGGCCATAGACGATCTTCCTCCCGTCGAGGGCGACGTCCATCAGGGTGACGTTCGTCGTGTGATCGTGGCTCAGCGCGTGCGGGTCGATCAGGACTTCGTCCTTCCCGTCGAGCCCTTCGCGCACGTAGAGGATGCTCAGGTCGTCCGCCGACCTCTTCTTCCAGACGAAATAGCGATTCCCCCCGTGCGTCGGCGAGAAGACGTGATCGACGCGCATCAGCTCGTCGAAGCGCTTCGCGATCGCCTGACGGGCGGGGCGGCCTTCGAGGAGCGATCGCGTGTAGGCGTTCTGCGCGTCGACCCAGGCGCGCGTCTCCGGGCTCTTCTGATCCTCGAGCCAGCGGTACGCGTCAGGAACCTCCACGCCGTGGAAGGTCTCCTTCAGGTCGACGCGGCGGGCGTCGGGGGGCTTCGGGGCGGACGGCTCGAGTACGGGCGAGGCGGGGGTGGCTGAGGCGAGCGCAACGAGGGCGGCGAGCGCGAGTTTTCGCATTTTGGAATCTCCCTGGAGGGGTAAGAGGTTAGCATGTGGGAGGGAGGTGGCGATGCCGGACGGATCCAGAGAATCCATCAAGAGGGCCGCTGTCACCCGACGCGACGGGCGCCTTCCCGACGCGCAGCGCGACTTCGCGGAGGCCGTCGCGCTTTGCCGCGTCGAGGGAAGCCCCCTCCGTCTCGCGCACACGATCCGTCACCTCGGCGACGTCCACCGAGAGGCCGGCCGCGCCGATCTCGCCGAGCCGTGCTACCGGGAGGCGCTCGAGATCTACCGGCGTCACCCCGAGGCGCCTCCCCTCGACCTCGCCAACGCGCTGAGACCCTTCGCCCTCCTCGAGGAGGCGCGTGGAGGAAACGATCCGGCCCGCGCGATGTGGGAGGAGGCGAGGGGGCTCTACGCGGCGGTCGGCGTCGCGGCCGGCGTGAAAGAGTGCGAGGAGCACCTCGCGAAGCTGGGAGGAAACCCGTGAGAGGAAGCATGAGCGTGCTCGTGGCTCTGGTGCTCGCGGGAGCCGCCCCCTTGCCCGCGGTCGACCTCCCACCTCCCCTGGCGCGCGTCCTCACCGACTACGAGCGCGCGTGGCAGGGGCACGACCCGGCCGCGCTCGCGGATCTATTCGCGGAGGACGGGCTCGTCCTCTCGAACGCGAGTCCGCCGGTGCGAGGCCGCGCGGAGATCCGGAAGCACTACGCCGCGGCCGGGGGTCCTCTCTCCCTTCGCGCGCTCGCGTTCGCAACGGACGGCTCTACCGGCTACATCATCGGAGGGTTTGCGGCGCACGCGGGCGAGCCCGACACCGGCAAGTTCACGCTCACGCTGCGGCAGGAAGCGGGCGGCCGCTGGGTCATCGTCTCCGACATGGACAACGGAAACAGCCGGCCGGAGCCGGTCGTCCTCGGGCAGGTCGAGAAGCTGCACTCCACGGTTCTCAACGAGGACCGGAAGTACCGCATCGCGCTTCCCGCGAACTACGCGGCGGCGATAGACCGGCGCTATCCAGTGCTCTACCTCCTCGACGGCGCCGAGGACTTCGTCCACACCGCGAGCTCCGCGGCCTTCCTCGCCGCCCACGGCGAGATACCGGAGATGATCGTCGTGGGCGTCGACAGCACGGTCCGCATCCGTGACTTCACTCAGACCGACTGGTCGAGCCATTGGATCGGCGGCGGCGGGGCGGCGAACTTCAAGCGGTTCCTCTCGGCCGAGCTGATGCCGGCGATCGAGGGTGCGTACCGCACCGACGGGTTCCGGATCCTCTCCGGGCACTCCGCAGGCGGGCAGTTCGTCCTCTACGGCCTCGCCTCGGACCCTTCGCTCTTCCGGGCCTACATCGCGCTCTCCCCGAGCCTCGACTGGGACGACCATCTGCCGCAGCGATCGCTTCAGCAGTCGTTCAAGTCCGCCCGCGAGCTGAAGGCCTTCCTGTACTTCGCGCGCTCCGACGACTCGGGGGCGGCGCTGGCCGACGACGAGAAGCTCGTGGACACGCTCCGGAACTTTGCCCCGCAGGGGTTCAGGTGGCACAGCGAGGCCTTCCCCCAGGAGACGCACGGCGGCATGCCCCTCCTCGCGCAAATCGACGCGCTCCGTCAGGTGTACCCGGGGTACCTCTTCCACAACGACATGCTGGAGAAGGGAATCGATTTCGCCGACGCGCACTTCCGGGAGGTCTCGAAGACGATCGGGTGGCCGCTGCCTGTACCGGAGCTGGTGATCAACGACCTCGGGTACGCGGCGCTGTCGAACGGAAAGACCGAGGAGGCCATCGCTCTGTTCAAGCGAAACGTCTCGGCCAATCCGAACTCGGCGAACGCGTGCGACAGCCTGGCGGACGGGTACGCGAAGGCGGAGCGGTGGAAGGAGGCGGCGGAGGCGGAGGAGAAGGCGGCGGCGCTGGCGGTGGAGTTCAAGCTGCCGAACCAGGCGTACTTCGCAGACCAGGCGAAGAAGTGGAGAGAGCGGCTCAGGCAAGCCTCGGCACCGACAACCCCTTGACCCACCCGTAGTACTCTGACCCCATGCGCATCCATCGCCGCCGCTTCCTGACCTGGTCCGCCGCCGCCGGGGCCGCCGGCGTCGCCGCCGCTTCGACCGCCCGATCGATCGCCGCCCCGGGGGCCGACAAGCCAGACCTCCCCCCCGTCCCAGCCGCCATCAAGTCCCTCAAGCCGATGAAGGACGGCATCGTCCCCATCACCGACGCCGAGCGAGCCGCCCGCCGCGAGAAGGCGAAGCGCCTCATGGCCGAGCACTATCTCTCCGCCGTGATCTTCGAGCCCGGCACCAGCCTCTACTACTACACCGGATTCAAAGGATGGTGGCCGAGCGAGCGCCCCTTCGTCGCCGTCCTCCCGGCGACGGGCGAGCTCGCGTACGTCTGCCCGGCGTTCGAGGAGGCGAGAGCAAGAGAACTCCTCGCCCCCGGAAGCGAAGTCCGCGTCTGGCAGGAGGACGAGAGCCCGTACAAAGTCGTCGCCGGCATCCTGAAGGATCGCGGCGTCACGACCGGCGCCGTCGGCGTCGAGGAGCGCTGCCGCTTCTTCGTGATGAATGGAATCCGCAAGGAGACGCCGAGCCTCGAGTACACCGACGCCACCGACGTCACCGCGGGCTGCCGCATGATCAAGTCGCCGGCCGAGATCGCGCTGATGCAGCGCGCGAACGACATCACCATCGCCGCCTACAAGGCGGCCCTGAGGACGCTGAGAGAGGGAATGACGCACGACGAGCTGGGGAGAAACATCAATGCGGCGTACGAGGCGCTCGGGTTCCAGGGGGATGCCTCGGTGAGCTTCGGCGTCTTCACCGCCTTCCCGCACGGGAGCATCCAGCCGCAGAGGCTGAAGGAAGGGGACGTCGTCCAGATCGACGACGGGTGCGCCGTCGAAGGGTACAGGTCCGACATCACGCGCACGACCGTCTTCGGCAAGGCGAGCCAGAGACAGAAAGACGTCTTTGACCTCGAGAAGGAGGCGCAGGCGGCCGCCTTCCGCACGGCGAAGCCGGGGATGCCGGCCGAAGCCGTGGACGCCGCGGCGCGGAAGGTCATCACCGACGCCGGCTTCGGGCCGGACTACAAGGTGCCCGGGCTCCCCCACCGCACGGGGCACGGCATCGGCCTCGACGGCCACGAGTGGACGAACTTCGTCCGCGGAAACAAGACGCCTCTCGCGCCGGGGATGTGCTTCAGCGACGAGCCGATGATCGCGATCTACGGCGAGTTCGGGATGCGCCTCGAGGACTGCCTTCACATCACCGAGAATGGCGCGAAGTTTTTCACCGAGCCGAGCCCGGCGATCGATCGGCCGTTCGCCTGAGGCCGGCGGCCGCGGGCGGCGGCGATCACGCGCCGTGCTTGAGCGACTTCACCATCGACTCGAAGGCGGCGCGCTGCGCCTGCACCGTGGCTTCGGGGCCCGTGAACTTGAAGTACCAGTTCGCATCGGGTCCCGGGGCGATGGCGCCGAGGAGGTGATATCCCGGCTTCGGCTGGCTCGGCGCCGCCCCCATCGTCATGCCGCCGTTGTACGTGCCGGCAACCTCGACGAGGGTGACCTTGAAACCGGCGACCTCGATCTCCGAGGTCTTCATGTTCTTTTCCGCGGGGCTTCCGTCCGGCATCGTGAACTGCGACGCCCATCGCTGGGCGTTCGCCATCGGGTCTCCCCCCTGTCCGGGGCCGAAGTAGAAGACGGCGCACTCGCCGTCGCCCCCCTTCCCCGGGACCTTGTACTGCGCGCGGCGCATCGAGGAGGCGGGAGGCTCTGCGATCCAGTCCGCGGGGGCGGTCCATGCGAGCGCCCTCTCGCCTTCGCCGGCTCCGGCGGGAATGGGAGGAAGACCCGGCGCCGAGGACGAGCCGGCCTGCCCGACGGCCGGATGCCCCGGGGGAAGAGGCGCGTTGGAATCGACGAGCGGCGGGGCCGCACGGTGCGCCGTCTGCGCCTGCAGCGGCGGGCTCGCGGAGGGGCTCTCGTAGGCGCTCTTCGAGGCCTCATGAGTGGAGCACGCCACGACGGCGATCGCGGTGGCGACAAGGACGACGGTCCGGCGAGTCCTGATCATCGGGATTCTCTCCTCAGTCTTGCGGCAACCCGCAGGATAGCGCGCCCGAGGGAGCCGTGCCTTTGCCGACAATCCAGAGCGCCGATTGACCGGGCGCGGCAGCGGACGATACTCTCCTTCTCGTGTTCGACCAGGAGGAATCTCTTTGAGACGCAGGCTCATCGGCATTGCCGCACTCATCTTTGCCCTGGGCGCCGCGCGTCTGGCGTCGGCGGGCGCCGCAAAGGCGGGCCCGGAATTCCTCGTCAACACCTACACGACGAGCTCCCAGTTCGAACCGTCGCTCGGCTTCGACGCCACGGGCCGTTTCGTCGTCGTCTGGGGAAGCTACTACCAGGACGGCTCGTACAGCGGCGTCTTCGCCCAGCGATTCGACAGCGCCGGCGCCAGGCTCGGAGTCGAATTCCAGGTCAATACCTACACGACGAACGGACAGAGGAGCGGCGCGGTCGGAGTCGACGCGGCGGGGAATTTCGTCGTGGTCTGGCAGAGCTATCCCCAGGACGGCTCGGGCACGGGTGTCTTCGCGCGGCGCTTCAACAGCTCCGGCGCCTCCCTCGGAGGGGAGTTCCAGGTCAACACCTACACGACCAACTTCCAGTTCTACCCGTCCGTCGCGATGAACGCCTCGGGCGCCTTCGTCGTCGTCTGGACGAGCAGCTACCAGGACGGCGACGGCGGTGGCGTCTTCGGACAGCGGTTCGACAGCTCGGGAGTCGCGGCCGGAGGGGAGTTCCAGGTCAACACCTACACGACCGGGTACCAGAGTCGCGCCTTGGTCGCCGTCGCCCCGGCTGGGAACTTCGTCGTGGCGTGGGACAGTTACCGACAGGACGGCTCGGGCCTGGGGATCTTCGCCCGCCGGTTCGACAGCGCGGGAACTCCGGGCGGAGGCGAGTTCCAGGTGAACACGTACACCACGTCCAGCCAGCTCTTCGCCACAGTGGCGATCGACGCCAACAGCCGCTTCGCGGTGGCCTGGACGGACTATGGCCACGAGGACGGCTCGTCGAGCGGCGTCTTCGCCCGCCGGTTCGACAGCGCGGGCTCGCCGCTCAGCGCCGAGTTCCAGGTGAACACGTTCACGACGAGCTACCAGTCGCGCCCGACGATCGGCATGAACGCGGCCGGCGCCTTCGTCGTCACCTGGCAGAGCTATCCTCAAGACGGCTCGGGGACCGCGGTCTTCGGCCAGCGGTACGACCCGACCGGGGCCGCGGCGGGCGCCGAGTTCCAGGTGAACACCTACACCACGAACAACCAGTACATGCCCGCCGTCGCCCTCCGAAGCTCCGGAGACTTCGTCATCGCGTGGACGAGCTACTTCCAGGACGGCGCGAACGCCGGCATCTTCGCGCAGCGCTTCGCCCCCACTTTCACGTTGACCTCGCCGAAGGCGAGCGCGACCTTGAGCTGCCATCCCCCCATTCTGGTGGGCCCGACCTTCGCGTGGGATGCCGCGGGGTACGACGTCTTCCGGGTGCTGATGTCCCCCGTCCCGGGTTTCCTCAAGGGGGCCGTCGTCACGAGCGGCACGAAGCTCCTCAAGAGCTCGACCTATCTGGTGCCGACCACCAAGTGGCAGAGTGCCTGCTCGAAGGCGCTGACCGCCGACCCGAACAACCCCATCCTCTTCATCGAGGTCTTCGGGGTCGACAAGAGCCTCCCGAAGAGCGACGTCAACAGGAAGAAGTTCACGCCGGCGATCCAGGTGACCGTCACGCCCTGATCATGGAAGGGTTCCCTTGAGACAGAAGCTCCTCGCGATCTCGATTCTCGCCGTCGCCCTCCTCGGCCCGCGATCCGCGTGGGCCGGCGCGGCGAAGTCCGGCCCGGAGTTCCAGGTCAACACGTACACGACGAGCTTCCAGTTCTCGCCGGCCGTCGGCGTCGATTCTTCCGGCCGGTTCGTCGTCGTCTGGATCAGCTACTACCAGGACGGATCGGGCGGGGGGATCTTCGCGCAGCGTTTCGACAGCGCGGGGGCGAAGCTCGGCAGCGAGTTCCAGGTCAACACGTACACGACGTTCGCACAGCGCAGCCACGCCGTCGCGGTTGACGGCGCGGGGAACTTCGTCGTGGTGTGGCAGAGCTACGGCCCGGACGCATCGGGCTCGGGGGTCATCGGGCGCCGATTCAGCAGCTCGGGCGCCGCGCTTGGCGGCGAGTTCGTCGTCAACACGTACACGACGAGCTACCAGTTCTACCCGAGCGTCTCGATGAACGCGTCGGGGGCCTTCGTCGTCGCCTGGTCGAGCTATCCTCAGGATGGATCTTCGTCCGGCATCTTCGGCCAGCGCTTCGACAGCGCGGGGGCCCCGGCGGGCGGCGAGTTCCAGGTCAACACCTACACCACCGGCTACCAGACGCGCGCCTCGGTCGCGCTCGCCCCAACGGGGAATTTCGTCGTGGTCTGGGACAGCTACGGGCAGGACGGCTCGTTCTCCGGGATGTTCGGCCAGCGGTTCGACAGCGCGGGGGTTGCGGCGGGAACGGAGTTTCAGGTCAACACCTTCACCACGTACAGCCAGTTCTCCGGCAAGGTCGCGATCGACGCCAACAGCCGCTTCACGGTCGCATGGACCGGCTACGGCCAGCAGGACGGCTCGGGAGGCGGCATCTTCGCCCGGCGGTTCGACAGCGCCGGAACCCCGTTCGGGTCGGACTTCCAGGTCAACACCTACACCGAGAACTACCAGAGCCGTGCGTCCATCAGCATGAGCCCGGCCGGCGCCTTCGTCGTGGCCTGGCAGAGTTACATGCAGGACGGCTCCAGCAACGGCGTCTTCGCCCAGCGCTTCGATGCGTCAGGCGTCCCCGCCGGGAGCGAGTTCCAGGTCAACACCTACACGACGAACTATCAGAGCTTCCCCGCGGTGGCGCTCCGTTCCACGGGGGATTTCGTGGTGACGTGGGGGAGCTACTTTCAGGACGGCGACTCGGGCGGCATCTTCGCCCAGCGCTTCGCCCCGACGTTCACCATCAGCTCTCCCCGGGCGAGCGCGACGATGAGCTGCCATCCCCCCATCCTGCAGGGACCGACGATCGCCTGGGACGCCGCAGGCTACGACGTCTTCCGCGTGCTGCTCTCGCCGGTTCCGGGGTTCCTCAAGGGCGCCGTCGTCACGAGCGGGACGAAGCTCCTCAAGTCGCCGTCGTACACATTGACGCCGACCAAGTGGTCGAGCGCCTGCTCGAAGGCGCTGACCGCCGACCCGAACAACCCGATCCTCTTCATCGAGGTCTTCGGCGTCGACAAGAACCTTCCCAAGAGCGACGTGAACCGGAAGAAGTTCTCCCCGGCGATCCAGGTGACCGTCTCGCCCTGACGGAGCCGCGCCCGCGGCCGCCTATCGGAAGTCGCGGATCAGGACGACGTCCTCGATCGCCTCGCCGTACGTGAAGAAGAGGTCCTTCGCGTCGGGTCCCCACGCGGCGTAGAAGATGACGCCGGTCTTGAAGTCGGTGACCTGGACCGGTTCACCACCTCCCGCCGGCGACGCCCAGAGGTTCCTGATTCCCTCCAGCTCCCTGAGGATCGCGAGCCTGGACGTGCGCCCGATGCCGGTGCCAGCGATGCGACCCTCCTTGAAATGCGTGATTGGCACGGGGTCGCCTCCCGCGATCGGCTGGCGGTAGACGTCTTCGGCAGCGCCAACCCCCCTGACGAAGGTCAGAGCCTTGCTGTCCGGCGCCCAGTCGACTTTGTTGGCCCCGGGAAGAAGATCGAGCCTCGCAACCGGTTGCCCCCCCGCCGCGGGGAGGATCACGCTGACGGCGCGATACAGGCCGCCGATCTTCCTCGACGCCCCATACCACACGAGCTTGCCGTCGGGTGAGTAGCTCACGGCGCCGTCGAGGTCCTCGGCCATCCGGATCGGCTCACCTCCCTCCGCCGGCATCGACCAGAGTTGGCCGGGCTGGCCGAACCGGCTGAACAGAATCGTCCGCCCGTCGGGCGAGACGCTCTTGAGATCTTCGCCGGCGCCGTCCGTGAGGCGCTTCGAGCGCTCGTCGCCCGATCCGGCTCGCCAGATGTGGGGGACACGATCGTCTCCGAATTGCATGTAGAAGACCGCGTCCGTCAGGAAGCGCGGCGCGAAGACGGCCCCCGACCCCGCGGAGAGCAACTGCCGGTTTCCCCCGTCGGCGCCAACCCTGAAGAGAGCCGGGGAATCGCCCCCCCTGGCGACGAAGACGATCGTGCCGTCCCGCCAGATGTCGAACAGGCCGATGGCGCCGTTGGCGCCTGCGTCCCGGGTGATCTGGCGAAGCTTTCCCGCTCCCGTGGCCGGAACCACCCAGACGTTCGCCGTGCTCGACCGCCGGATCGCGGCAAGGCTCTTCGCGTCCTTCGAGACGCTGAGGTTTGCGTACTCGCTCTGGTCGTTGGTGAGCCGCCGAACGCGTCCCTCCGGGTACGAGATCAACCAGAGCTGCGCGGCGGCGCCGAGCTGATTTCCGGGGAAGACGAGGCCGCTGCCGTCGGGAAGCCACGAGATCTCGGAGACGAACGGCACCCGGTCGTCGCCGAGGCGCTCCTGCTTTCCGCTGTCCGGGTCGAAGAGAAAGATGCCGGGCGTCGGATTCGGTTGAAGATTCACGGCGCCCACGGCGATGCGTCGGCCGTCCGGTGACCAGGAGGGCCGCCCCGAGAACTCGCCCGCCGCCTTCTGCGTCGCGAGGATCTTCTCCGCCCCCGACTCGAGATCGAGGACGACGAGATGATCCTCATGCTACTGCGGGGCGCCCCGACGGAAGCAGACTCTCCTGCCGTCCGGAGCGAACGACACGGCGGTGTCGACATCGAAGCCGCGCTTCTTCGATGGCCCGCCCAGGGAGGGAACCTGGAAGAGGGTGTGGTAGAGCGGATGCTCCGGATCACGGCCCTGGTAGTAGAGGTAGTCTCCGTCGAGGGAGAAAGTCAGCCCCTCGATGTCCGCGTCCTGAGGCTTCAGGATCTCGACGTCCCCACCGGTCGCTACTTGCCGGACCCTGAGGCTCCACCGCCCCTCGCGACCCACAGGCCGACAGCGCGTCGTATTCCTCGACGATCTCCCGCAGCTCGATCGCCAGATCCTTCATCGACTGAAGGCGCTGGTCGGCGCTCTTCGCGAGGCAGCGGCGGATGAGCCGCCTCACCTCCGCGGGCGCCGCCGGGTTCAGATCCTCCACCGGTGCCGGCTTCTCGTTCAGGATCTTGTGCATCGTCTCGACGTTCGACTCGGCGATGAACGGCCGCCGCCGCGTCGCGGCTTCGTACAGGACACAGCCGAACGAGAAGATGTCGGAGCGGTGATCGACCGCCTTCCCTCTCACCTGCTCCGGGGACATGTACCCCACGGTGCCGAGGACGACGCCGGCGCTCGTGCCGTCCTTCACCTCGGTCGGCGCCGAGCTCAGCTCCGGGTCCGCCTCGCGCTTCTCCGTGAGCTTCGCCAGGCCGAAGTCGAGGACCTTCGCGTAGCCGTCCCTGGTGACCATGATGTTGCCGGGCTTGAGATCCCGGTGGACGATGCCCGCCGCGTGCGCCTTCGCGAGCCCCTCGGCGGCCTGCGCGAGCCAGCCGAGGAGCGTGCGCAGGTCGGTCTTCTCCTGATGGATTTTCGCCGTCAGCGTGTCGCCGCTGACCAGCTCCATCGAGATGAAGTGGACCGCAGGCGAGCGATCGCCCGACTCTCCCTCCCCCTTCGGGCGCACCCGATCCTGGCCGATCTCGTAGATGGTGACGATGTGCGGATGGCTGAGGGACGAGGCCGACTTCGCCTCGAGGACGAAGCGCCTCAGGCGCTCCTCGTCCTTCACGAGCGAGGGCGGGAGGATCTTCAGCGCGACGTTTCGCTCGAGGGTCAGATCCTGCGCGAGGTAAACCTCACCCATCCCGCCGGCGCCGAGGGGCCCGATGATCTTGTAATGGGAGATGACGTCTTCCGGCTGGAGGGTTCGGCTCATGGCGTCATGTTACTCGAACTCCTCCAGCATCCAGACGTCGCCCCCGCGGGGGAGGAAGCGGTCGAAGGAGACGAGGGTTCCGTCCGGCGACCAGACCGGGTAATCGATCCGCACCTCGTGGTCGTCGAACTCGAAGACCGCCTCGGGCTTCGCGCCTCCGATCGGCGAGACGTGGAGCGTCTTGTGCCCTACGACGTCGAGGATCCTGGACGCATCCGGCGAGAGCGACATGTGCGCTCCCCCCGCGATCTCACCCATCGCCTCGGGCTCGCCCCCTTCCACCGGCACGCGCAGCGTCGCCGGGCGCGCGCCGGGACGGCGGAAGATCACGAAGCGCCCGTCGCGCGTGAAGCGAAGGAAGTGCCCCGTGACGCCGACGCTCGTGAGACACCTCGGCTCGCTCCCGTCCGCGCGCATCACCCAGACCTCGAACCGTCCCTCGCGATCCGACTGGTACGCGATGAGGCGGCCGTCGGGCGAGAAGAAGGGGTTGATCTCGATGCACGCCGGCGGGGAGAGCGATGTCAGCGCGCCGCTCGCGAGATCGACCGTCCAGATCCCCGGCGTCCTCGCGCGCGACGAGAAGAAAGCGAGCGCCCGGCCGTCGGGAGACCAGCTCGCCTGGTAATCCCCGCCCGGTCCCTCGGTGACCTGCCTCGAGGCGCCCGCCGCGAGATCGTGGACCCAGATGTTCATCGCGCCCGCCCGATCCGAATTGAACGCGATGCGGCGGCCGTCGGGGGACCAGGCGGCGCGGCTGTCCTCGCGCGACGTGGCGATGATCTTGCGCGGCGCCCCCGCCGGGCGCCCCGAAGCCGGTTCGACCGGCAGCGCCCAGATCGACGCGTTCTGCTTCAGAATGGAGAGGGCGAGCCGCGAGCCATCCGGTGACGGCGCGACCTCGAGATCCTGTCCCGCGCCCGTCGTCACCTGCTCGGGGGCCGAGGCGGCCGACCCGTCGTCGCCGACGCCGACCCGCCACACGTTCAGCCCGCCGCTGCGGTAGGACGAGAAGTAGACGTGGCGGCGGCGCGCCGACCAGCATGGGTTCAAGTCGTTCCACGGGGAATCGGTGACCGCGACCGAGCGCCGGCTCGCGAGATCCACCGCGCCGACGCTGAGGCGTGTTCGCTCGATCTTCTGGTAGACGAGTCGCCGGCCGTCGGGGGACCAGCGCGGCCTCACGTGCGCCACCGCCTCGGAGGCGTCCTCGCTGATCTGCGCCGGGTTGTGCCCTCGCCTGTCGATCACCCACAGGCGCCTCGGCCCGGCCCATGACGCGTCGACGGCGACGCGATCGCCGTGGGGGGACCACGCGGGGTTGAAGGCCCCCTCGAGCCAGCGCGACTCGCGCCCCGCGGCGACGTCGAGCGACCAGATGTCGCCGTCGTCGTAGGCGCCGAAGAGGTCGGCGGGCTCGAGGCGGCGCCCGGCCGGCCGGGCGCGGACGAAGAGGAGCGTTCCGCCGTCCGGAGACCACGACGGCTGGATGTCGTCGTGCGGGCCGGCCGTCGCCTGCAGGGCATCGGCGCCGATCCGCTGCCGGAAGATCTTCCGGACGCCCTCGGTCTCGCGCGTGAAGGCGATCTCGTCTCCCCGCGGCGACCAGGCGGGCATCCCCTCCAGCTCGTCGGCGAAGGTGATCTGCGTGAGGCGAGGATGGCGGACCGCGCGTCCTCCCGATTTCCCGGCGTCGAGCACCGCGGTGATCTCGCGGCGCGCGTCGGCCGCGGTGATGGTCCGCGGCGCCGCGTCCTTCTCGAGGCACCGATCCAGGACCGCGCGAACCGCGGGAGGGACATCGGCCGGGAGCGCGGCCCAGTCGGGAGATCCCCGCAGCGTCGCCGCGAGGGCATCGGCGGCCGTGGGCCCCGGGAAGGCGCGCCGTCCCGCAAGCATCTCGAAGAGAAGGCAGCCGAAGGCCCAGAGGTCCGCCGCCTCGCCCACGCGCAGCCCTCGAGCCTGCTCGGGGCTCATGTACCCGGGGGTCCCGAGAAGACGGCCGGCCGCGGTCATGCCGGCGGCGCGCGTCTCGGCCGTCTCGGCGTCCACCCCGGTCGTGTCGGGGCCGAGGGCCCGCGCGATCCCGAAGTCGAGGACCTTCACACGTCCCGCGGGGGTGACCTTGACGTTCGACGGCTTCAGGTCGCGGTGGATCACGCGCGCGGCGTGCGCCGCCTCGAGAGCCTCGGCGATCTGGATCGCGATCCCGAGCGCCGCGTCCAGGCTCGGGGACGTCTTCTCCACCCAGTCCCCGAGCGTGTCCCCGTCGACCAGCTCGAGGATGGCGAAGCGGATCCCCCCCGATTGCTCGAAGCCGTGGATGGTCGCGATGTGGGGGTGATTGAGGGAGGCGAGGAGGCGGGCCTCGCGCTCGAACCGGAGCGCCGCCTCCGGACCGGCGAGCCGGGGGTGGATGACCTTCAGCGCGACCTCGCGCCCGAGCTTCGTGTCGCGCGCGCGGTAGACCGCGCCCATGCCCCCCGCGCCGAGGAGGGAGACGATCTCGAAGTCTCCCAGCCTCGACCCGGGCTTCAGATCCGTTCCGGAGTCATGGGCCACGATCGCCCCGCCCCCGCGCGCCCGTCACTTCCCGCGCGCCAGCTCCTCGTCGATGATGGCCGTGAAGGACTCGAGCGGGGCGGCGCCGTTGAGGAATCGCCCGTTGATGAAGAAGGCGGGGGTGCCCGACACGCCGAGACCGCTTCCCTCGGCGACCGACTTCGCGACCGCCGCCTTCGACGCCCCCGTCTCGAGGCACGAGCCGAACTTCTCGGCGTCGAGCCCGACCTCCTTCGCGAAGTCCTTCAGCTTGTCCTTGACGAGATTCGTCTGGTTGGCGAAGAGCTTGTCGTGGTACTCCCAGAACTTCCCCTGCACGCGCGCGCACTCGGCCGCCTCGGCCGCGTTCTGCGCGTTGTTGTGGATGGTGAGGGGGAAGTTGCGGTACGCGAAGCGAATCTTGCCCTTGTACTTCTCCTGGAGCTGCGTGAGGGTCGCACCGACCCTCGAGCAGTACGGTCACTGGAAGTCGGAGTACTCGATCATCTGGATCGCCGCGTCCTTCGGCCCGACGACGGGGTCGTTGTCGGCGATCGCGAGCTGGACGCGGGGCGGATCGAGGAGGATGTGCACCGGCGTCTTCGCCTTGAGCGTGTCGAGGAGGTCCATCGTCGCCTTCTGCGTCTTCTGCGCGACGAGGAAGTCCTTGATCTGCCCCTTCACCTGGTCGAGCGTGGCGTTCCCCATGCGGTTCTTGTTCTGGTTGAAGAACGACTCCACGTCGGCGTCGGTGGTCGGCGTCACGCCGGCGGCGAGGTCGGCTCTGAGCTTCTCGAACGTGGTCCCGCGCGTCGTCGCCTCGGCCGTGAGCAGCCGATCGTTGATGAGCGATTGGAGCGCGTTGTGTCGCGCGTCGTAGAAATCCTGGAACGCCTTGGCGTTCGTCTTGCGGAGATAGTCGTCCATCTCCTGCAACGTGACCTTCTGCCCGCCGATCTCGGCCGCGACGCTCTTGTCGTCCGCCGCGCGCGCCGCAGGCTGGCACGCCAGCGCCGTCGCCGCCGCCATGGCGAGCAATCCCGCTCCCAGTCTCAAGCTCTCACCTCCCCGCGGCGCCGCACATCCGACATCCCCACGGTCCGCCGCGACCCCGCATGATACACGCCGTCAGAAGTAGAAGCCCGCCCCGAGCTGCCAGCTCCGGCCCGGCCGGCGGACCGAGGCGGCGAACCCGGGGGCGAGCGCGCCGCTCGGTGAGACGAGACCCGTCAGCTCCGTCCCGTGCTGATCGAGCAGGTTGCGCGCGGCGATCTCGGCCCCCAGCTGGACCTTCCCGACCTGGAAGCGCTTCGCGAGCCGAGCGTCGAGGTTCCAGGAGTTCCCGTTTCGCTGATCATTGCGCGCGCCTGTGGGGAAGACCGCCCTCTGGTTCAGGTTCCCCGCGTTGTCCTCGTCGAAAACCTGCGAGGCGATCGAGAATGGGATTCCGCTCTCCCACCTGAGATCGATCCCGGCGTCCACGCCGTGGGGGAGCGTGCCGGTCGCCGCGAGCACGACGCGATGCCGCTGATCCCAGTCCAGCACGGCGCGCTCGAGCGAGCGTTGGGCGGGATCATCCAGCGAAGGGGCGATTGTCGAGCCGGCCTGTCCGGTCGCGTGCGACAGGGTGTAGCTCCCCTGGAGCTGCCATCCCGCGGACAGGTGCTTCACGACCTCGAGGGTCGCGGCGCGGTACGCGGCGTCGTTGAAATTCCCGATCCGGAGGACCTGGTTGAAGTAGGGATTGACGACGTAGAGATCCGTGAGCCCGTTGGGGGCGCCGCCGAAGGTCGCCCCGAACAGATCGTCTCCGATAATGACGTTGCCGTTGGGATCGAGCCCCGCGGGACACACCTGGCGCGGGTCCGTGCCGTAAACGCCTCGGTACTGGCGGCACGTCACGTGGTTGCGATCCGCGTCCTGCAGCAACCCGTCCGCCTTCCGCCGGGTGTAGCTGACCCTCACCCTCCACGTCGTGGAGAGCTCCCGGGCGGCGCCGATCGTCAGATCGTCGGTCCTCGGCGTCCGGAGATCGCGATCGACCTGCTGGATCGTCGCCGCCGAGCCAGGGGCGGAGAGCTGCCCCGGCTGGAACTGCGCCGTGAGACGATCGGGGGTGAAGACGTATTGGACCAACGAAGGCGCCGATTCCTCCGTGAGAGGCCGAAGGTAGAGCCGGTCGAAGTAGCGCCCCCACGTCGCGGAGAAAACCGTCTTCCCTCCCTGCGAGGCGCTGGACGCCCACGGATCCCACGAGAGGCCCACCCGCGGCGACAGATCCGCGTTCCGCGTCACAACCGTCTCGCTCAGCCTCTGCGACGGCTGCGTGAGGGGTCGCAGATACACGCGGCCGTCCGACCCCTCGTCGAATCGCTTGTCCTTGTTCGTGTCGTAGCGGCGGATCGAAGCGGGCGTGGACCCGTCGAGCTGGAAGATGAGATTGGCCGGCGTGCCGCGTCCCGGGACGATTCCCGGACAGACGTTGAACGCGTTGCTGATCCCGCCCGCCTGGGCGATCCGGAGCCCTTCGGCGCAGAGCGCCTCGAGAATCCCGAACGAGCGGATCTGTTCGACGTGGGGATCGAATGACGTGAACCCGGCCGAGTCGACATCCTGCCGGTCCATGCGCAGCGCACCCTGGAGGACCAGACCTTCACCGACCTTCCATCTGTCGCTCAACCAGGCGCCCGCGGCGAGACCGTTTGCGCTCACGGACGGTGTGGAGGGGGTGGGCACCAGGAAGAGCTGACTCCCGGTGACCGCGTTCGGAAGGGGCTGCCCGAACGGATCCCGGCACGCCGGGCACGGCGTCGACTGGTTGACGAGCAGCGGGTTCTCCACGAGATCGTCGGAGTAGGCCTCGAGATCCGCCTCCAGCCCGACGAGGACTTCGTGGCGCCCCCTGCCTCCGTCCGGAACGAGGGTCACATCCGCCCTGAAGGACCTCCGCGTTCGCGCGTCATCGGTTCGCGACTCGATGGGTCCCGTGGTCTCGCCGGTGAAGGCGTCGAAGTATGAGATCGAGATCGGGCCGAGCGCCGGGTCGCAGTTGGAGATGAGCAGGCTCGGATTGCCGCCGAAGGAGCACTCTCGCGTCGGGTAGACCGCCATCGTCCGCGCGGGATCGAATCTCACAGGTCGCCGCGCGATGCGCACCGTGTGGAACAGGTCGCTCATCGGTCTCACGGCAAGGCCCGAGTCCAGCGACTCTCCCCGCAGCTCGAGGAGCACCCCCGCCGACAGCTCCTGCCGCCACGCGAGCTGCAGCGCGCGCGCGTGCTGGGCCAGCGTGCCGCCCGACTCCGGGTCGATCCCCGGTCCGGCGAAGACGCCGCCGAACTCCAGCGGCGAGGCGATGTAGCTCACGTCGAGAAGCCGCCCGGGGGAAGGAATCCACGAGAGCTTGACGAACTCGTCGGATCCGTGCACCGGCCGATCGAACGAACTCCCAGGCGATTCCTCGCGCAGCGCATTGTCGATCCACGCGTGATTCGCGAAGTACCAGAGACGCCCCCTGCGGATCGGCCCCCCCGCCGTCATCGAGGCCGTGAGATCGTGGAACTTCTGTGCCGGCGCCGTCGCCCCTTGAAACGTGTCGCCGAGGTCGTTCGTCCCGTCGCCGTCGAGCGCGTTCCCGCGCCAGAACATCTCCGCCGATCCGGCGAATGCGTCGTTCCCCGAGCGAGTCGCGATCGGCGCGAGCCCTCCGTCGAATCGTCCGTAGCGACCGTCGCCGTCGGTCGCCGTGACGCCCACGGCCCGGAGTGCGTCGAGATCGAGGCCCAGGGCCGCGCCACCGTCGACAGGATCGGTGATGTCGAAGCCGTCGAGACGGAACTGCACTCCCGTGTCCCGCGCGCCGGCGACGTTCAGGTAGCCGTCCCGGTCGACATCGGTGACACCCGGTGCGAGCGTGAGAATGTCCGTGAACCTCCGGCCGACGAGGGGAAGAGACTCGAGGAATTCTCTGTCGAACGTCGCGGAGCGCGGGGAATCGGTCCCGGCCGGGGTGTCCGCGTCAGGTGGACCGGCGATCGAGGAATCGATGGCGGGGCGCTTCGCGGGTGGCCGGCCCTCCGCGCGCCGAGCGGGCGGGCTCGAGCTGTCGTCACCGGATGATGCGGCGAGCGTCGATCTCGCGGCGGAGCACGCGAGGAGCACAACCCCCACGGCAAAGCCCTCGCGCCAACGAATCATCTTCCCCCCCCCCGGACTTTTCGGGTCGGCCCGCGAAAGCGCTGCGGCGGGCGCGCGCGCGGCTCCAGGGGCGAGATGGAAATCCCGACAATGAATTAATCGCAGAGTATCGCCCGTGCGACGAAGGGTCAACCGCGCCCGCGGCAGCCGCGCGCGAATCTCGGTTGCCCCACCGGGCGATCCGCCTAGATTGTCTCGCGGGGATTGGGAGAAAACGCAGAAGGCCGACGTGTCATCGAAGGACTCGACCGCGACCGGAACCGGCGCCATCACGCTCCTCCCCGACGCCGTGGGCCGCTATCTCCTCAGGACGCAGCTCGGGAAGGGCTCGATGGGCGAGGTGTGGCGGGCGGAAGACCCGCAGATCGGGCGGCCCGTCGCGATCAAGCTCCTGAACGTCCCCGAAGGGCTGAGCGCGGCCGATCGCGGCGAGTGGGAGGAGAGATTCCTGAGGGAGGCGCGCGCCGCAGGGCGCCTGTCGCACCCGGGGATCGTCGCGATCCACGACGTGGGGAAGAACGACGAAGGTCGCCCCTTCATCGTGATGGAGCTCGTCGAGGGACGCAGCCTCGATCGGATGATGAAGGAGCAGGCCGCCCGGAAGCCCTCGACCGTCCTCGCGTGGGGGGTGCAGCTCGCCGAGGCGCTCGACGCCGCCCACCGGCGGGGGGTCGTCCATCGCGACATCAAGCCCGCCAACATATTGATCGACGACGAGGGGCGCGCCCGCATCGCGGATTTCGGGATCGCGCGCGTCTCGGAGTCGGAGCTGACGAGGGAAGGGCTCTTCCTCGGCTCGCCCGCGTACGCCTCCCCCGAGCAGATCCGCGGCGCGGCGGTGGACGGAAGGTCCGACCTCTTCTCGCTCGGCGCGACGCTCTACACCCTTCTCGCGGGGGTCCGTCCCTTCCGCGGCGACGACATGACCGCCCTCGCCTACGCGATCTGCCACGTCGATCCCGATCCGCCGAGCCGGCACGCTCGCGGCCTCCCCGAGGGATGCGACGGGGTGATCCTGAAATCAATGGCCAAGGACCCCGCCGCGCGCCAGGCCACCGCCCGCGCTCTCGCCGACGACCTGGGCGCCGTCGCGGGGGGGCGCCGGATCGCCCCCGTCGAGGCCACGAGAACCTCCCGCGCTCCCGGCGCGGCGCCCCCCCCGTCCGGAACGCGCGAGAGTTTCGAGAAGCGCGCCGAGGTCGCCGGGTCCGCGGCAGGGCGTCTCGTGGCCCGATCGGCGGTCCTCGCGGCCCGCGCCGCGCAGGCCGCAGGGCGCGCCGCCGTCAGGTTCGCGAAGTTCGCGATCCCACTCGTCCGCCGCGGCGGGTCCGCCGTCCTCTCGTCGCTCGGGCGCGCCGCGCGGGCAGGCGCCCGTCTCTGGGCGCGCGGATGGAAGATCGGCCCCAGGGCTCGCGCGTCGATGGTCGCCGCCGCGCTCGTCGTCGCCGCGCTGCTCGGGCTGGGAGCGCGCGGGCTCCTCGCGCGCGGACGCGCATCGACCTCGAAGCTCCTCGAAATCGCCGGATGGCGGCATGACGACGAGGCCGGGGATCTCGTGATCGTCACGGGGGAAGGGGCGCCGGTCACGATCCGGATCGCGCACAGCGTCACGCGCGGGCGGCTCACCGTGTGGGCCGACGGCCGCCGCATCCTGGGGCAGGATCTCGCCGCCGACGCGAAGCAGGTGCACGCCTTCGGGGCCAAACTCCTCACGTACCGCAAGGCGACCGCCGAATGGCCGGTGCGCCTCGCGGGGGGGTCGCACGCCGTCCGCGTGCGCGTGACCGACGACGCGGCCGACGCGCCGCTCGAGGAGAGCCTTGCGGTCGACGTCGATCCCGGCGGGCGGTACGTGCTCGACGTCCACGTGCGATCGTGGCCGACGCGCGGACTCAGCCTCGACCTGTCGAGGGACTGAAGCCGCGAGCCGGAGCCCGTCAGGCCGAACGGCGGCGGAACCCCGACACCAGCATCGCGTCGTAGACAGCCAGCGTCCACGTGAGCCCGATCGCGAAGAGCGTTCCCATCCAGACGGCCGAGCCGTCGGGGGCCAGGAGATCCTCGCGCCCCGACTCCACGATGAGCCTCGGGAGGGGCGAGAGCGTCATCAGCACGATCGCGTAGGCCTCGACCAGACCGCAGAAGAGGAAGAACGCCGCCTTCTCCATCTGCCCGTTCAGCGCCTGGCCCCACCCGGGGACGATCATCGAGGCGAGCGCCGGCACCGCGGCGACTCTCACGCCGTCGAAGCGTCCCGACTGCCGCTCCGCCTCGTGATACGCCTGGGCCGCACCCGCCGCGAGCATGCCGATGAAGACGACGTCGACGGCCGCCGCCGCCGTGAAGATCTGGGTCTCGGTGATCGAGAAGATCTCGCCGATCTTGAGGGCGTACGGCCAGAGGGCCCGCGCCGACCAGTGCAGCGTGACGGCGAAGGCCTGGGTCAGGAAGAACATCGCGGCGAGGCGCGTCTGCCCGTTCGCGAGCTGCCCCGATCCGCTGATGAAGAGAGAAAGCGTGAAGGCGACCGGCGGTGAGCCGGCGCGAGCCCTCCGCGGCGCGGCGACGGCCGCGGGAGCGGCGACGGCCGCCGCGACCGGCCGAGGGCCCTTCCTGGCCACGGGATCCGGGCGCAGGGAGTCGAGGAAGTTCTCCTCGGGGAGCACGTAGACGTCGTCCTGTTGCGGCATCGGACCTCCATGGGATTCGGGGCGAGTGGTTCTGAAGGGCGGTGGCCCGAAGATAGGGCGGCTCCCGATCGGATGCGAAAGGCGACCCCTGGGACAATCGTCCGACTCCGGACGGTCAAGGCCGACAGTCCGGAGAATCCCGCGTTCGGGGGGCTCTCACGCCTTCGGTGAACCCCGGCCGGCGCCGCGGGCGAGGCTCCACTTCAGCGCGGAGGGGGTGATCATCGTCGTGACGATCACCATCACCACGATCGCGGAGAAGGTCGCCGCATCGATGACGCGCTCGCCGTGCAGCGTGAGCCCCAGCCCGACGTTTGCGAAGATCAGCCCGACCTCGCCCCGCGGGATCATGCCGATCCCGACGGTGAGGCGATCCACGCCTTTCCCGACGACCCCGAGGGCGCAGACCTGCTTCCCGAGGATGGCGGCCAGGGTGAGGGCTGCGGCGAGGCCGAGGACGCCGGGGGTCGCGAAGGCGCGGAGGTCGGTCCGCATCCCCATCAGGACGAAGAAGACCGGGACGAGGAAGGCCGAGATCGGCTCGACGAGCTGGTCGAGCGAGCGCTCGCCCCGCTTTTCGAAGTCGCGGGTGTGCGTCTCCTCGAGGATCAACCCCGCGGCGAAGGCGCCGACGATGGGCGCGAGGCCGATGCCGTCGGCGAGCCACGCGAGAATGAAGCAGAACGACAGCCCGGTCGCGAGAAGGACGCCGCGCGCGCGGAGCTTCGACGCGACGTGAAAGAGCCTCGGCGACAGATACGCGCCGAGGAGGATCGCCCCCCCGAGGAAGAGGGCCGCCTTCACGAGCGGGGCCAGGACCTGCATCCACGACACCGCCTCCCCCGCATTGGCCGAGGCGATGAGACTCGTCACGGCGGCGAGGACGACGAGACCCTGCACGTCGTCGATGACCGCCGCGCCGAGCACGATCCGCGCCTCCGGCGTCGCGAGCCGGCCCAGATCCTTGAAGACGCGCGCCGTGATGCCGACGCTGGTGGCGCAGAGGACCGCGCCGAGGAAGAGGTGGAGATGCCAGCTCTCGTGCGGCAGGAGCCACGCCCCCACTCCCCACCCCAGGGCCATGGGCGCGATGACGCCCAGTGTCGCCACGATCAGCGACGAGAGGCCGACCTTCATCATCTGGGAGACCGTCGACTCGAGACCCACCTCGAAGAGAAGGATCACGACTCCAAGCCGGCTGAGGACGTCGAGCGTGGGATCGCCTCTCAGGCCCGCGAGCCAGGGAAAGACGCCGGCGGGGATGTTTCCGATCGCGATTCCCGCCATCAGCTCGCCGAGCACCGCGGGCTGCCCCGCCCGCACGGCGAGATCACCCCCGAGCTTCGCGGCCAGGAGAACGACGGCGAGCACGAGGAGCAGCGGGGCAATGACGTCGTGGGTCATGGGGTGCGTGAGAATCCTAAAGTGCCACTTTAAACTTCTCAAAGCCGGCCGCACTCCGATTCACTACGATCGCGCCTCCGGCCGCCGGATAGTTTACCCTCGCGCCTTCGAAGGCCGCGTCCCCGTCCCGTGGAGGCGACGATGAACGACGATGCGACGAAGCCCGGCGACCACCCCTCGACCGCAACCGCCCCGAGGCGGCGCGAGATGCTCAAGGCGCTCGCGGCGGCGGGCGCCGTCTCGGCCGTCTTCGGGCGGGCGCTCGTCGCCCTCGCCGACGAGAAGGCCGCCGTCACCGACGAGATGATCCGGCAGGCGGAGTGGGTGTCGGGGATCGCGCTCGACGACGCGCAGCGGAAGCTGATGCTCGACGACGTGAACGAGACGCTCCAGGGGTACGCGAAGTCGCGCGCGGTCGCGATCGACAACGGCGTCGCGCCGGCGCTGATGTTCGACCCGGCGCCCTTCACGGCGCCCGGCGTCGATCGGGGGCGCGTGACCTCCCCCGGCCGTCCCGCGCCGCGCGTCGGCGGCGATGACGACATGGCCTTCGCCTCCGTCGCGGATCTCGGGGCGCTCCTGCGCGCGCGAAAGATCTCCTCGGTCGACCTCACGAAGCTCTACCTGAAACGCCTCGACCGTTACGACCCGATCCTCAAGGTCTCGATCACGCGCACCACCGACCTCGCCCTCGAGCAGGCGGCGAAGGCCGATCGCGAGATGGCGGGGGGCCACGATCGCGGGGCGCTCCACGGCATCCCGTGGGGGGTCAAGGACCTCTTCGCGGTCCCCGGATTCCCCACGACCTGGGGGGCGGAGCCCTACCGCGATCAGGTGCGGAAGGAGCGGGCGACGGTCGTCTCGCGGATCGACGAGGCGGGAGGCGTTCTCCTCGCGAAGACGGCCGTCGGCGCGCTGGCGTGGGGAGACGTCTGGTTCGGCGGGATGACGAGGAATCCGTGGAAGACCGAGCAGGGGTCGAGCGGCTCGTCGGCCGGCTCGGCCTCGGGAACCGCCGCCGGGCTCTTCGGCTTCGCCATCGGCACCGAGACGCTCGGAAGCGTCGTCTCCCCGAGCACGCGCTGCGGGACCACGGGGCTGCGCCCCACCTTCGGGCGCGTCAGCCGGTTCGGCGCGATGGCGCTGTCGTGGTCGATGGACAAGGTGGGGGTCCTTGCGCGCTCCGCCGAGGATTGCGCCCTCGTCTTCGGCGCGATCCACGGCGCCGACCCGCTCGACGCCTCCGCCGTGACGCAGCCTTTCTCGTGGCCGTCGCCGCGGGCCCCGCGATCGCTCCGCGTCGGGTACGTGAAGAGCCTCTTCGACGAGGACCGCGGCGCGGAGATCAAGGACGAGGCCCAGAAGGCGCGCGCCCGCGAGTGGCAGGAGATCGACGACCGCGCGCTCGAGGCGCTGAGGACGCTCGGCATCGAGCTCGTCCCGATCGCGCTGCCGAAGAGCTACCCGCTCGACGGCCTCGGGGTGATCCTGCGCGCCGAGGCGGCCACCGCCTTCGACGAGCTGACGCGCACCGGCCGCGTCGCAGAGCTGAAGCGGCAGACCGCCGACGCCTGGCCGAACGTCTTCCGGCAGGCCCAGCTCATCCCCGCGGTCGAGTACCTGCGCGCGAACCGGATCCGCCGGCTCGTCATGACCGAGATGGAGCAGATCATGAGCGGCATCGATCTGTACGTCTCGCCGACGTACTCGGGGAGCAATCTCCTCCTGACCAACCTCACCGGCCACCCCCAGGTGGTCTTCCCCGACGGCTTCCGCGCGAGCGACGGGACGCCGGTGAGCCTGACGCTGACGGGGCGCCTCTTCGGCGAAGCGGAGATCCTGTCGGTGGCCCGCTCCTTCCAGCAGGCCACCGACCATCACCTGAGGCGCCCCGACATCAAGCCGCCCGTGGAGCCCGCTACCTGACGTTCACCACGTCCACCTCGCTCAGCTCGACGGCGGTGGTGTTGACGATCTTCCCCATCACGCGGAAATAGAGGCTCGGCGTGCCGCGCTTGCAGAGGTTGGCCCACGACTTCCGCGAGGGGATCCACGACGTCGTCTTCAGCATGGTGTTCCCGCTCGAGACCATGTTCGCGAAGCTCGGGTCCGAGCCGATCATGATCTTGAAGCGGTTGTAGACCTCCGGCGACCACGTCACCGTCGGCGCCGGATCGGCGCAGGTGATCTCCCCGTTCAGCGGGAAGGTGACGGTGATGTCGCACGCGTCCCCGCCCTCGGCGTCGCCGTCGGAGTTCTCCTGCCCCGGGTTGTAGACGAGCGGGCAGTTGTCGGCGGCGTCGCAGACCCCGTCGAGATCGGCGTCGCCGCCGGCGCAGGTGTCGCACGCGTCGCCAATCCCATCGCGGTCGGAGTCGACCTGCGACGGGTTGTAGACGCTGACGCAGTTGTCCGAGGCGTCGCAGACGCCGTCCTCGTCGACATCGGCGCCTCCGGGACAGGCGTCGCACGCGTCGCCGATCCCGTCGCCGTCGCCGTCGGCCTGCCCCTCGTTGAAGACGGCCGGGCAGTTGTCGCAGGCGTCGCCGACCCTGTCCCCGTCGAGGTCCTCCTGGAGCGGGTTGACCACCGCCGGGCAGTTGTCGAGCGTGTCGATCACCCCGTCCCCGTCGGTGTCGGTTCCGGTCGGCGGCGGGGGAGGCGGCGGCGCGGTGCAGGCGCCGCCGACGCAGCACAGCGAGCCGAAGTCCGACGACGGCACGAAGGCGCCGCCTGCGCAGACATCGCCGGCCGAGCAGCCGGCTCCCGACAGGGCGGCGCACGTCTGGATCACGCCGCCGAGCGCGAGGGCCAGCCGCTGGACGACGCCGGTGTCGTAGGGATCGCGGGGGAGGGCGCCCGCCCCGGTGGTGACGCCGTCACCGAAAAGGACCGCCGGGAGATCGGCGACGGGGGTCTCGGTGATCGGAGGCATCGGGATCGGCGTCGCCACGGTCCCCATCGCGTTGATGTCCACGCGGGCGCTTCCCTGCGGCGGGGCGACGTTGCCGCTCGTGTAGACCGGCCCGGCCGCATCGAGGACGAGGGCGTTGTTCGGGAAGACGCTCGAGAGGTAGATGTTCTTCACCACGTTGGCGCTCCCGTTGAAGCGGATGCGCGTCCCGTAGTTCGTCCATTCGGTCATGATGTTGTTCCGGAGGTCGACGTTCGGCGCGATCACCCCCGACGCGACGCTCCCCGAGACCTGTGGATTTCGCTGGTCGTTGTGCGTCAGGATGTTGTGGTGGACCGTCACGCGGTCCGCGAACTCCCCCACCACAGCGCCGAGGTCGCCGCTGCTCCCGGTCCCCGAGATCAGGATCCCCTTCCCGGAGTTCAAATAGGCCGGCGTGTTCGCCTCGGCGATCAGGTTCCACGAGAGCGTCACGTTCGTCGGGCGCCCCGCCCCCGCCGTGCCGCCGTACACGCCGATCGACTCGTCGCTCGCCCGCGTGACGGAGCAGTGGTCGATCCAGATCCGGTCGTTCCGCTCGTAGATCATGATCCCCGGGATGTTCGCCGCACGGTCGTACTGATCGCGGCTCCGGATGCTCCGCACGATGACGTTGCTGGTGTCGCGGATCTCGATCTGGTCGAGCCGGATCGTGATCCCGGGCGCCGGGGCGGTCGATCCGTCGACGGTCACGTTGCTCACGTTCCGGATCATCAGCTTCGACACGAGGTCGATCGTGCCGCCCACGGCGAAGCGGACCTGCCGGTTGCTCCCCGACACGGCCCACCTGAGGCTGCCGACGATGGGCGTCTGCGTCGTCCAGTCGTAGTCGGCGAGGGTGGTGACGGTGACGACCGGGTAGCCGGCGCCGCCGGTGGTCGCCGAGCCGAACCCCTCGGGGCTCTGCGCGCGCGCCGCGGAGAGCGAGGCGCACGCGACGAACGCGGCGGTGGCGACGGATTGCGTGACGGCGCGCGCGAGGCGCCGCTTGGATCCGGACATGGCTGTGGCGTGGTGCATGGGTGGACCTCCCATCGCATAGGGAGCGCGGGCGTCGTCGAGCGTCGGGGGCAGGGGCTCCGCCTCGGGCGCGTCGCACGCTCGTCGGGTTATCGCGGGGCCTGGGGGCTGTGGGCGAACGGACGAGTTTTACTTCGTCGTCCGTGCAGGGCGTGCGGGGTGTGAGAGTGGCTCACTGCGGGGAACGCCTGCTTCAACAGCAAGGCCCGTTCCACGGGCGCAAGTCGTTGGGGAAACACGGAGGCGATCGGAAAGCGTCACGCCTGTGACGGGGCGTGTGACACGGAAATCAGGACGCCGATCCGGAGATCACCGACTCGTCGAAGGACGGGGACGATCGCGGCTTCGGGATCTACTCCGACGCCGACCGGAAGCAGCGCCTCCCCTCGCGGCACGCGTGCGCGTGCGCGAGGGCGTCGTCGGGCCCCGACGTGAGCATCGTCGCGAGGCACCAGTACGCGGCGGTCGACGAGGTCCCCGACTGCCAGTCGTGCCCGGCGTCGAAGGTGCCGAAGGCGGTCTTGGTCCGGAGCATCGCGCAGACCGCGGCGCGCGCGGGGGCCGCGCCGCCTTCCGGGAGGTTGGCCATCACGCCCCTCCGTTGAGGCCGGCGGCGGCGAGGATCGCCCGCTTCACGGCCGTCTCGAAGATCGGGATCTTGTAGGCGTTGTCCCGGAGCGGCGTCGCGCCGGCCACCGCGGCGCGCCCGGCGGCCGCCGCGATCTCCTCCGTCACCGTCTTCCCCGCGAGCGCCGCCTCGGCCCCTTTCGCGCGCAACGGAGTGTGCGCCGCCGCCCCGAGCACGATCGAGGCGCGCCGGGCGACGGTCCCCTGCCGGTCGAGGACCACCGCGACCTCGGCGAGCGGCCAGTCCTGGGACTCCTTCTGGGCGATCTTCACGTAGGCCGAGGCCGTCCCGGACGAGGTCCGGGGGACGCGGATGGCGGTGAGGATCTCCCCGGGCGCGAGGGAGTTCTCACGGGAGACGTCGACGGCCGCCGGGGTGAAGAACCCCTCGAGAGGGATGGTGCGCGTCCTCTTCGGCCCGGCGAGCTCGATGGCCGTGTTGAAGGCGACGAGGGCGACGGCGAGCGACGAGGCGTGCACCGCGGCGCACGTGTCGTTCGCGAAGATGGCGTGGTACTCGTTCTCCCCTTCCTGCGCGAAGCACTCGGCCCCCCCCTTCTTGAGGCAGGGGAACTGCTCGCTTCGGAAGTACCAGCAGCGCGGCCGCTGGAGGAGATTCCCGCCGGCCGTCGCGACGTTCCGGATCTGCGGCGTCGCCGCGTGCGTCGCCGCGTCGGCGAGGGCCCGGTAGCGGTCGCGCACCACCTTCTGGTCGGCGAGGCGCGCGAGGGTCACGAGCGGGCCGACGACGAGCCCGGTGTCGTCGTCATGAAGCCCGTCGAGGCCCGCGACGTTGCGGATGTTGAGGAGACGCCCCGGCCGATCGAGCCCTTCCTTCAGCCGATCGATGACGTCGACGCCCCCCGCCTTGATCATCGTCGAGCCGTCGAGGGCGGCGTGCGCCTCGGCGAGCGTGGTCGCCTCGATCCACTCGAGCTTCGGGATCACGCGGCACCTCCCTTCGCGGCGGGGATCTTCCCGAGCGCGGCGAGGATCCGCGCGGGGGTCATCGGGATCTCGCGGACCCTGACGCCGATGGCGTTGTGCACCGCGTTCGCGAGCGCGGCGGCCGTCGGAATCGTGGAGGGCTCGCCGATCCCCGAGGCGTCGGTCGAGCTCCGCGCGATGTACTCCTCGATGAAGTGGACCTGGATCTCGGGGACGTCGCGCGAGCCGAGGATCTTGTACTGCTCGAGGTTGGGGTTGACCATGATCCCGGTGTTGCGGTCGAGCTTCCGGTTCTCGTAGAGGGCGTACGAGAGCCCCTGGATGACGCCTCCGTTCACCTGGTTCCGGAGCGTGAGGAGGTTCATCGGCCGTCCGCAGTCGTGGACCGCCACGACGCGCACCGGCCGCACGATCCCCGTCTCGGTGTCGACCAGCGTCTCGACGAACTGCACGCCGCCGAGCGTGAGCCCCGCCCGCTCGCCGTACTCGGGCTTGCGCTTCGCCTGCGCGGAGATCTGCTCGGTCGCGAGGGTCGCCGCGGCCTGCTTGAAGCTCACGTCCTTCTGCCCCGGCCGGCGCCCCTTGAAGCGCCCCGACTCGAGGACGGCGTCGGCCGCAGGGATGCCGAGGGCGGCCCCGGCCTGCCTCACCAGCTCGACTCTCGCCTTGAAGGCGGCCTCGCGCACAGCGGGGGTGATGGAGCCGGTCGTGAGGCTCCCGCCGCTTGCCGGGCCGGGCGGGCTGTTCGTGTCGCCGATCTTCACGTCGATCTGCCGGGGCTCGAGCCCCAGCTCCTCGGCGACGATCTGCGCGATGACGGTCTTGATCCCGCCGCCGATGTCCTGCACCGCCGACAGGGCCTCGACCGATCCGTCGCGCGCGATGCGCACCTCGCAGGCCGAGTCGAAGTTCGCGAACCGGTACCAGACCGCCTGCGCGACGCCGAGGCCGCGCTTCACCGGCCCCTTGTCGGACCCTGCGGGCTTGCGGCGCGACCACTCGAAGAGGCGCGCCCCGATCTTCCTTTCCTCGCGGCGGGCGGCGTGGCTGTCGTTCCGGTCCATCAGCGCGAGGACGTCGACGCCGAGCTTCTCCGCCAGCTCGTCCATGAGCTGCTCGATGGCGAAGCACCCCTGCGGGTGCCCCGGGGCGCGCATCGCCGCCCCCGGGCCGGCGTTGGTGAAGACGTCGTGCTCCTCGCTGAGCACGTTCTCACAGTCGTAGAGGCTGTGGATCGGCCCGCCGACCCCGGCCCCCGTGCCGACCCCCGCGGTGCCATGGCTCACGAGGTGGATCGCCTGGAGCTTCCCGTCCTTCGTCGCCCCCACGCGGAGGCGCATCTTCGCGTCGGGGCGGTTCCCGGTCGCCCACTGCTCTTCCTTTCGAGAGCAGAAGAGGCGCACGGGAGCCCCCGCCTTCTTCGAGAGGTGCGTCGCGATCACGCCGGCGTTTCCCGCGCCGAACTTCGAGCCGAAGCCGCCCCCCATGTGCTCGGTGAGGACGCGCACGCGCGACTTCGGGATACCGAAGATCGCCGACAGCTCGTCGCGGACGCCCAGGGTCCCCTGCGTCGAGGCGTAGACGGTGAGCCCGTCCTCCCTGAAGTCGGCGAGAGCGCCGTGCGTCTCCAGGCAGCTGTGCGTCTGGACGCGCGTGCGGAACTCCCCCTCGACGACGACGTCGCACGCCGCGAACGCCTTCTCGATCCCCCCTTCGGAGTCGGGGCTCTTCGAGCGCTTCATCGGCCCCCGCACGTTGCCGGTCTGGGGGACGCCCGCGGGGCCTCCCCCTCCGCCGGCCGACCCTTACTGATCCGCCGCCGCGGGGAAGACGAGCGGCGCCCCCGGCGCCATCGCCGACTCGACGTCGACGACGAACGGTCGCTTCTCGTACACGACCTTGACGAGGCGGGCCGCCTCGTCCGCGGCCGCCTGCGTCGCCGCCGCCACGGCCGCGATCGGCTGCCCGGCGTAGCGGACGATCGGGTACTTCGAGGGGATCTCCTGGCTCGGGTCGCGCAGCTCGGCGCTCTCGAGGATCTTCTCGACGACATGGACCGCGCGCACGCCGGGATACCTCTCGGCGGCGCTTGTGTCGATCGACGCGATGCGCGCGTGGGGCTCCGTCGCGGAGACGAGGCTGGCGTAGAGCATCCCCGCGAGCTGGATGTCCGACGGGTAGCGCGCGGCCCCGGTGACCTTCTGGCGGCCGTCCCAGCGCGTGACCTCCTTGCCGATCAACCTGAGCTTCTCGTTCACCGCGAGCGGCGGCGGCTCGTCGTCGGCAACCTCACGCTCGATCTGCGTCAGCGACGCCCCGGGGATGCCGAAGTTGAACGTGTCCTTGCGGGTCATCACGCCCCCTTTTCGCCGCCCGACTCGGCCGTGTGGACGAGAGCGTCGACGACGTGCGGGTAGGTGCCGCACCGGCACAGGTTGCCGCTGATCGCCTCGGTGACCTCCTCGCGCGTGGGGTAAGGCTTCCTGTGAACGAGCGCCGCGCACGACATCACCATCCCCGACGTGCAGAAACCGCACTGCATCGCGTCGGCGGCGATGAACCCCGCCTGCACGGCGTGGAGCACGTCCCCCTTCGCGAGCCCTTCGATGGTCGTGATCTCGCGCGCGCCCACGTCGAGGGCGAAGGTCATGCACGAGTTCACGGGAAGGCCGTCGACGAGGACGGTGCACGAGGAGCACGCCCCGCGATCGCAGACGATCTTGGTGCCGGTGAGCGCGAGGTTCGTCCGGAGCGCGTCGGCGAGCGTCGTGCGCGGCTCCACCTCGATCCGCCGCTCGGCGCCGTTGACCTTCAAGACGATCGGCACCGCCCCGGGACCGAGCGTCTTCGGCCCCCCTGCCGCGAGCCCCGCACCGAGGAGCGCCGCCTCCGCGGCGGCCGCCCCGGCGGCGGTGAGCCCCGCCCCTTTCAGGAAGGTGCGGCGCGAGACCCCGTCGCCGCCCGGATCTTTCTCGTGGGGATCCGTCTGGTCCGGCATCTTCGCCTCCGGCGTGGATGGGAAGGCTCGACTCGCGACGCGGTGTCGGAGCCGATTCTACGGGAACGGGGCGAGGGTCACAAGCGGATTCTCGGCGCCGACCGGGCGACCAGGTAACGTGTCAAATATCGTGCCGAATTCGTTGTTGAATGTCAGCTAAGTTTTTTATATACTATACTTAAGCTCGTCACGCAGCGTGTCAACTTCATTGCCTCGGTGGACTGGGGGAGACCGGGAACGTGAATTGGAAGACCTTTCGATTCGAGTTTCGGCTCCTTCCGCAGCCGGACGAGGCCGCGCGGCGTCTCATCACGATCGAAGCCTTGCGGGAAGCCGCGGCCAACCTGATCCTGCCCCCCGACTGGCGCGAGCAACTCGACCGACTCAACCGGATTCGCGCGATTCGTGGGACGACGGCGCTTGAGGGAAATACGATGTCCGAGCGGGAGATCTCCCTCGAGCTCGTCGCCCCGGCTCAAGGTGACTCGGAAGGTGCGGGCTCAATCGGCAAGGAGCAGCTCCAGGTTCGAAACGCGGGCATCGCGCAGGAATGGGCCAGGAACCGGTTCCGGCCTGGTGTGTCCCCCACGACCCTCGACGACATACTCAGGCTCCATGAGCTGATCACGAAAGCGTCCGACGTTGCGAACAACACGCCCGGAAGATTTCGGCGCCATGAAGTGACCGTCGGCACCGACGACATGGGAGGCGTGCACCGAGGGGCGCCTCACGAGCAGCTCCGCACCTTGATGCCGGAGTTGGTGGAGTTCGTCAACTCGACGAAGGTGCGCGATCTCCACCCGGTCATCCAGGCGCTTCTCGCCCATTTCTTCCTCGTCACCATCCATCCCTTCGGCGACGGCAACGGGCGCGTGTCCAGGCTTCTCGAGGCGGGGATCCTCTTCCAGGGTGGATACAACGTGCACGGGTTCTACGGGCTCTCCAATTTTTTCTACCGGCACGAACGGGAGTACAAGACTCTCCTTCAGGCCTCGAGGCAGGCGAACCCGTTCGACGTCACGCCGTTCGTCTCTTTCGGAATCGATGGATTCGCCGCCGAGCTGCAGGGAATCAACAACTTCATCAAGACCAAGCTGAACCGCCTCGTCTACGGAGCGATGCTCGTTCGATCGCACGACAAGCGCGTCGGAGCCCGGCGGCGTCTTCTGAACCAGAGGGAGTACCGACTGCTCGATTTCCTGTTGAAGGAGACCGAGCCTGTCGATCCCTTCTCGATCCCACCCTCCCGAAGCATTTCATGGCCCGAGCTCGTGGATCACCACTTCATCCGCGCGGCATACGGCGAGGTCACGCGGAGGACACTCGTCCGGGAGCTATCCCGGTTGCGGGACATCGGGTTCATCAGATTCTCCCAAGGCAATCCCGAATCGGAGCCGACCGTGGAGCTCGACTTCGACGCGGTCTCGAAGTACTGACCCGCCTCGCTATACTCGAGCGCATGAGCGACCTTCGCGCGTATGACAGGATCTCCGACGCCGTCGGCTGGACTCCGCTCGTGCGTCTCCGGAAATCGGTGGCCGGGTTCGCCGGCGAGGTCTTCGCCAAGATCGAGTTCATGAACCCGATGGGGAGCGTGAAGGATCGGATCGCGCGCTACATCGTCGAGAAAGCACTGGCGGAGGGGAAGCTCAGGGAAGGCGACGTCATCGTCGAGAACTCGTCGGGGAACACGGCGATGGGGCTCGCGATGATGGCGACGCTCCACGGGCTCAAGTGCAAGATGGTCGTCCGACGCCAGACGAGCCGCGAGAAGCTCGACTCGCTCCGCGCGATGGGGGTCGATCTGGTCCTCGTGGACGGATCGCTCCCTCCCGATCACCCCGAGAGCTACAACCGGATGGCCCGTCGCGTGGCCGAGACGACGCCCCGCGCCTTCTTCACCGACCAGCACAACAACCGCGCGAACAACGAGGCCCACTACCGCACCACCGGCCCCGAGATCTGGCGGCAGATGGACGGGCGCATCGACGCCGTTGTCGCGGGAATGGGGACCGGGGGGACCTTGTGCGGCGTCGCCCGGTATCTGAAGGAGCAGGATCCGCGCGTGAAGATCGTCGCGGTGGATCCGATCGGCTCCGTCTTCTACGAGCACTTCAAATCGGGGCGCGTGGGAACTCCGGCGCCGTCGTTCCTCGAGGGGCTCGGCGACGAGGAGATCATCGGCTGCCCGGAGTTCGAGCTCCTCGACGACATGCTCCAGGTCGGCGACCGCGACGCCTTCCTCGCCGCGCGCGATCTCGCCCGCACCGAGGCCATTTTCGCCGGCGGCTCGAGCGGCGCGGCGCTCTGCGGCGTGCGAGAGTGGATCCGCCGGCTCGATCGGCCGGCGCGCGTCGTCACGATCTTCCCCGACTCCGGATCGCGGTACCTGAGCACGATCTACAACGACGGGTGGATGAGGGAGCGGGGGTTCCTTGCGGAGTAGTGGGATACCCGAGGGCTGACTTGATCGGCGCCGGCGTCACTTACAGAAGTTGCTGAAACTCTACCGGGGTCATTTCGCAGTCGCTGAGAATCTTGGCCAACAAGCCGGGTCCCAAGGACTCGCCGACGTGAACCGGCACGACCGTCGTCAGCCCATCGGGATGGCGCAGGAAATGGTGGCTTCCCTTGGTCCGAACAACCACGAATCCCGCGCGCCTGAGAGCTGCCACAACCCGCTTACCCGTCAGCCGCGGGAGCCTCGTCATCTCGCGACGGTCACCTTTTGGACACCCACGAAGTCGAGGTCTTCGGCTCCACCGCCCTCGACCTCGAGACACAATTCAATGGCCTCCTGGATGCGGGCCATCAGCTTGTCGAGGGATTTGGCCTGCGTATGACACCCACGGAGGGCCGGAACGGTCGCGACGTAGTACCCCTTCGCGTCTCGTTCGATGAGCACGTTGAATTGCTTCACCGTTCGCTGTTTCTTCACCGGCGATTCCCTCGAGGACCACCCGAACGTCGCGCTCGATTCACGATGGGAGAATACCCCCCGCCTGCCTTCCCGGCAAACCCCGCGACCTGTTAGACTCCCCTCAGCCCGCTCCACGCGATCCCGCCCGGGATCGGCCCGCTGGAGAACCCTGCCATGGACAGCGCGAGCCGGAAGAACGTCCTCGAAGTGTTGAAGTCCGCGATCATCACGGAGCTGCGCGGCTACGAGATCTACAAGGCCGCCGCCGAGAAGGCGACCGACGCGAACTGCCGCCTCATGTTCCAGAAGCTCGCCGAGGACGAGCTGGCGCACAAGGTCTTCCTCGAGCAGAATTTCAAGAGCATCCTCAAGGACGGCGCCTGGAGCGTTCCCGCCACGCCGCAGAACCTCTCCCCTCTCGACCACTCGGAGATCATCACCCCCGACTTCCTGAAGCGGGTGAAGGGGGGCGCCTTCGAGATGGCGGCGGTCGCGACGGGGTGCACCCTCGAGCGCGCGGCGATCGACTTCTACGCGAAGGCGGCCAACGACTGCGAGGACGAGGAGTCGGCGAAGACCTTCCGCTTCCTCGCCACGTGGGAGATGGATCACATGAGATCCCTCTCGGAGCTCGAGTTCCGGATGAGGGACGAGTACTTCGCCGAGCAGGGGTTCTCGCGGCTCTGAGGTTGTATTCTCGGCCTCGTGAACTTCGACAACGGCTGGTGCGCGCTCACGAGCCCGGGACGGGCGCGCGTCTACTTCGACAGGCCGGGCGCGCCGCCCTTCGACGCCGGCGCCACGGCCTACTCCCCCATCAACGCCTGGTGGCTCGCCGAGATCTCGCGGCTCATGTACCGCGCGGGGGGGCGCGGTCACCATCTGAGGCAGGCCGGCCTCCGCGAGGTGGGGTTCTTCAGCCGCGGCGGAACGCAGGGAGGGGTCGTCGCCACGATGGACGGGGCCGCCACCCCGTTCACCGTCCTCGCCTTCCGCGGCACCGACGGCGTGCGGGACTGGATCACCGACCTCGACTGCCTGCGCTTCAGGTGGTCGACGGGGGGAAACGTCCACCGTGGGTTCGCGAAGGCGGTCCTGCGGGTCTGGGAGGAGATCGAGACGCTGCTCGGCCCCCTCGACGCGCCGCTCTTCATCACCGGCCACAGCCTCGGGGCGGCGCTCGCCACGCTGGCCGCGACGCTCCGGCCGCCGCGCGCCGTCTACAACTTCGGATCGCCGCTCACGGGCGACGAGAGGTTCACGGAGCTCCTCAGCGCGGTGAGGCTCTACCGCGTCGTCAACAACCTGGACATCGTGACGACCATTCCGCCGTGGATCGGACTGCGGCACGGCGGTGAGCTCCACTACATCGGCGCCTCGAGCCGCGTGATGACGAACCCCGATCGCCGCGCGATCGCCGCCGATCGCGAGGCAAGGGTGCGTGCGAGCGGGGAGGAGACTCGACGCCGACTCTGGAGTCCCCCCCAGCTTGCGTGCGATCACGCGCCGGTGAACTACGTCGCGCATCTCGAGCGCGCAGCGCTCGCTTCCCACGAGAAGACCGCTTGGACCCCGTAACGCACACCCTCACGGGGATCACGGCGGCGAACGGGTGGTTCCGGAATCGGATCGGGCGGGAAGCGGTGCCGATCCTCGCCGTCGCCGCGAACCTCCCCGACCTCGACGGCGCGAGCTACCTCGGCGGCGGGCCGTACGCCCTTCTCCTCCGGCGCACCTTCGGCCACTCGATCTTCCTGATCCCCCTGTGGTGCGCCCTCCTCGCGCTCGCGACCGGCTGGATCTACCCGCGCCTGAAGTTTCGGACGCGCTGCACCCTCGCCCTCTTCGGCTGCGCGATGCACCTCCTCTTCGATCTGATCAACTCCTTCGGCGTCGTCGTCCTCTGGCCCTTCAGCGACTGGCGGCCGGAGCTGGCCATCGTCTTCATCGTCGACTTCATCCTGACCGGCCTCCTCGCGGCGCCGTTGCTCTTCGCGATCCCGAAGAGGATGCGGCCGCATCTCGCCTCGCTCTCGCGCGCGGCGTGCGCCGCCGTCGTCCTCTACCTGGCGCTGTGCGGCCTCTCGAGACAGCGCGCGGTGCAGCTCCTCGAGACGAGGGTCGAGTCCGCTCCGGCCTTCGCCTACGTCTTCCCCGAGCCTCTCGGGCCGCACCGCTGGCGCGGCGTCGTGCGCGACGGCGATCTCTACCGCCTCTACCTGATCGATTCGCTCGGCGGCCGCGTCGATCGCGCCGGCGACGTGCGGACGGCGGACGGCGATGCGCGCGTCGAGGCGGCGAAGCGGAGCCCCCTGGGAGTGAAGCTGGACGGATTCTTCAAGGCGCCGGTCTGGACGGTGACGGAAGGCGCGGGGGGCGCGGCGACCGTGAGCGTGTACGACCTGCGCTTCCGGACGCTCGTGCTGAACCGGAGCGCGATCTTCGAGTACGTCTTCCGGGTGCAGGCGGGCAGGGCCGTCGTCGTCGACTGGTGACGCGGCGCCGTCAGTCGCGCGGCGGGGGCGCGTCGGAGAGCGGGCCGTCCGGGGGCGGGGCGTGCATGAAGCCGTGCGGGTGCTCGCCGAGAAAGAAGCGATCCGAGTGGCGCTGCATCTCGCGCGTCAACTCCACGAACTTCGGGCGCTGCTCGGGGGTGAGGATCTCGACGATCCGCCGGTGCGTCTCCTCGATCTGCGCCTCGAGGCGCGGGCGGATCTCGCGGCGGATCTCGTCGCTCCGCGTCTCGCTCTCCCCGAGGATGGCCTCGATCTTGAGGCGCTGATCCGGCGTCAGACCGAGCTGGTGGTCGAGATGGTCGACGAGAACGTCCGGGGGTGGCATCGGAGAGCGCATCATCATCCCCGGCCCCATCCCCGAGGCCGCCCGGTGGTGGCCGACGAGGATCACGGCGAGCGCCCCGATGGAGATCCCCGACAGGAAGAGGGCCGCCACGGCGGCGATGGCGACCCAGCGGTTCATCGCCCCGCCTCCCGGCCTTCGAGGACCCACGCGATCACGTCGTCGTCTCCCGCGCGCACCGTCGGCGCGTCCCCGCTCCCGGTCGTCCGCACGGAGACGTAGCCGAGCACCAGGGCGAGGAGGAGCGACGCGGGCAGGAGCCTCATCGCCGCCCAGCCGAGCGTCCCGGCCGGATCGGGCGTCAGTCGCGCCGTCACGCGCGCGACGAAGCCGGCGTCGGGAACGGCGTTCGCGTGGTGCCGCTGAAAGTACAGCCGCGCCTCCCGCGTCCGCTCGTCCAATCTCTCGCGCCCCGCGGTCGTCATGATCTCTCCAGCAGCTTGCGCACTCTTCGGCGCGCGCGGAAGGCCCGCACCTTCACGTTCGTCCGCGTCCATCCCGCGCGCTCCGCGATCTCCGCGACATCCCACCCCTCGCCGTCGAGAAGGAGGAGGATGAAGCGATCCCTCGGGTCGAGCGTGCGAAGCGCCTGTTCGACCTCCAGGGAGACGAGAGGATGGGCCGACGCGCCCGCCGCCTCCGCGTGAACCTCCATCACCTCCATTGGCCGCGGCGCCGCCTTCAGCTTCGCGTAGCAGCAGTTGAGGCAGACGCGCGTCAGCCAGTGCTCGAAGGGAGCGCGGCCCTGGTAGCTCGCGAGCTTGCGCCACGCCCTCAGGAAGGTCTCCTGCGCGGCATCCTCCACGTCCTCGCGGCTCCGGAAGAAGCGCCCCGCGAGCTTGAAGACCCGGTGCTGGTGGAGCTGCACGAGATCGGCGAAGGCCCCTTCGTCGCCGCGAAGGCTCGCCGCGACCAGCGCGGCCTCCCCCGCGGGGATGGCAGCCCCTGGGTCGGCCGTCATCGGCAGGAATCCAAGCACTGCCGTCCACATTCTCTCCAAAGAGGCGCCTCCACCAATGTCAGACAGCCCTCGGCGGGCTCGCGGTTACACTGCGGTGCGTGAAAAACCGTGTAACCTTGGGGGCCGGGCGGCTGTCTACCCGGATGAAGACGGCAACCGTCAGGAACGGAACGATCACCATCCCACGGATCATCGCATAGGAGACCTCATGCCGCATCGAAGAATGATAGCCCGCACGCTCGCCCTCGCCCTTCCACTCGCCCTCGCCGTGCCCGTCTTTGCCGGCGGCCCGGGTCATGGCCCCGGACCCGGACCCGAAGGCGGGATGATGCACCCGATGGGTGGGATGATGGGCTCGCCCGTCGCCCACAAGCTGATGATGGCCCTCCACACCCTGGACCTGACGGAAGAGGAGAAGACCGCGATCCACGGCAAGTTCGAGCAGTTCCACGCGACGAACCAGACGAAGCTCGCGCAGCTCGGCACGGCGCACAAGGCGCTCGTGGATCAGATCCTCGCGGATCCGGTCGACGAGTCCGCGATCCGGAGCGACGTGGCCACGATGGCGAACGTCCACGCCGACGTCGCGGTCGCGGAGGCCTACCTGGTCAAGGACATCCGCTCCGTCCTGACCAGCGATCAGCTCGTTCAGCTCGAGAAGGCGCTCGCGAACATCGGCGACGACGACATGCCCGGCCCGGGCGGTCCCCACGACGGCTCGAGGCCCCGTCACCACGGCGGCTAGCTCCCCACCTACGATCGGCCGGCGAGCGCGTCGAGGCGCTTCCTGAACTCCTCGGCCTTCGCCGGCCGACCGAGCTTCGCTTCGGTCTTCACGAGATACTCGAGCGTCTCAATCCTCTTCTGCGGGCTCGAGTTCGCGCGCAGCTCAAGCTTCTCGAGGGCCTTCAGAAGGTCGGGCTCACTTTCCGCGTAGCGCCCGACGTCGGCGCGGCACGACCCCCGGACGAAGTAGGCCCCCGCCCCCGCCAGGAACTCCCCGAAATCGTGCGACTCGATCGCGCGGATCGCCTCGTCCGCCTCGGGCTCCCCCTTCGCGCAGTCCCCCACCGTCCGATGGAAGCCGGCGAGGTTGATGATCCCGACCACCGTCTCGGGGTGCTGCGCGCCGAGCGTTCGCTTGCCGCTCTCGACGTTCTCGATGTAGAGGGGCTCCGCCTCCTTGTACTTCTTCTCGGCCTTGTAGATGACCGCCAGGTTGTTCACCCCGATCTGCGTCATCGGGTGCTCGTTGCCGAGGACCCGTCGCATCGTCGCGAGCGCGCCGGCGGTCATCGCGTCGGCCTCCCTGAGCCTCTCCTCGTGCCGGTAGAGCCAGCCGAGATTTATCTGGATCTCGAGCGTCCCCGGATGCTCGGGACCCAGATCCGAAAGCGTCGCCTCGAGGATCTCCTTGTAGAGCGCCTCCGCCTCGGGAAGACGACTCGCGTCGGTGTAGGCCTGCGCGAGATTGTTCATCGCCTCGCGCGTCGTCTGCCCCGAAGGGCCGAAGGCCTTCTTGAGCCCGGGGAGAATCCTCTTCACGAGCTTCTCCGCCTCATCGAGCTTCGACCCGTAGACCAGGACCATCGAGAGGTCGGACTGGGTCCTGAGCGCGTCCGGGTCGTCCGCGCCGAAGATCTCGGTCTGCGCCCGCGCCGTCGCGGTGAGCGACGCTTCCGCCCCCTTGAGATCGCCGAGCTGGTACATCGTCGTGCCGAGCCGCGACGCCGCGCGCAGCGTCGCCGCGTCCCGCTCCCCTTTCTCGCCCTTGAGGATCGCGAGCGCCTTCTCGAACTGCGTCTTCGCCGGCGCAAGCTCCCCCAGGTCGAAGTACGTCCGCCCGAGCGTCATCCGAAGCTCCGCCTCGACGAGAGGCTGCGCCTTCAGCTCCTTGTCGACGCGCGCCGCCGTCCTGTCGAGGATCTCGCGCATCAGCTTCGTGTCGCGGCCGAGCGCCACCGATGGACCGACCCCCTCGAGCATCTCCTCCATGAACTTCGCGACCTGCGCCGACTTCCCCGCCTCGATCGCCGCCGCGGCGGCCGCCTTCTGCGCCTGAAAGTACAGGGCCGTGCTCACGACGCTGGCGACGACGAGGATCGCGGCGACGAGCCCTCCCGCGGCGAAGGCCACCCGGTGGCGCCGCGCGAGCTTCCCGAGGCGATACATCGTGCTCGGCGGGCTCGCGAGGACCGGCTCGTGCCTCAGGTGTCTCTCGAGGTCGCGCGCCAGATCGTTCGCCGTCTCGTACCGCCGCGCGCGGTCCTTCTCCATCGCCCGCGCCGTGATCCACTCGAGGTCCCCGCGCACGTGATCCGGGAACCGCTCCGGCCGCACCTGCCGGTTCGACGCCGCGGCGGCGAGGCGCGCGCCGAGGCGCGCGGCGCGCGTGCTCAGGCGCGGAGGGTCCTCGTCGCGGATTCGCCGCCGCATCTCCTCCGGCGGGAGCGACCTCAGGTCGTCTGACTCGAACGGGAGCGCCCCGGTGACGAGCTCGTACAAGATCACGCCGAGCGCGTAGATGTCGGCGCGCGTGTCCACGTCCTGCGCCGTGAGCCCGGCCTGCTCGGGGCTCATGTACTCCGGCGTCCCGACGAGCTGCCCCAGCTCGGTGATCCGCGTCACCTCCCCCGTCCCCCGCGTCATCGCCTTCGCGATCCCGAAGTCGATGATCTTCGGCTGCGGGGACGCGGCGTCCCCGGCGACGAGGATGTTGGTGGGCTTGAGGTCGCGGTGGATGATCCCCTTCTGGTGCGCGTGCTGGACGCCGTCGCACACCTTCACGAACAGCTCGAGCCGTTCCCGGATGCTCAGACGATGCCGGTCGCACCAGCGGGTGATCGGCTCCCCCTGCACGTACTCCATCGCGAAGTAGGGCCTTCCGCTCTCGGTGCTCCCGGCGTCGAGCACCGTCGCGATCGCGGCGTGATCCATCAGCGCGAGGGTCTGCCTCTCGACGTCGAACCGGGCGAGGACCTCGCGCGTGTCGAGGCCGCGCTTGACGATCTTGAGCGCGACCTTCCTCTTGATCGGCTCGAGCTGGTCGGCGAGGTAGACGTCGCCCATGCCCCCTTCGCCGATCCGCTGGATCAGGCGGTACCGCGGGACGCGCTCTTCGGGGGCGTCGCCCTGCGGACGCCCGGCGAGGGTGGGCTGGTCGTCGGGGTGGAGTGGGGGGTGGTGCGGCGCGTCGGGCATGGGGGGGGAGGGTACATCACGGGTTCAGGCGCTTCAGATTCTCACGGGCCTCCTTCTGCGCGGGGTCGATGCGCATCGCCTCCTCGAAATCGCGGCGAGCGGCGGCGTTGTCGCCGAGCTTGAGGTCGGCGAGGCCCCGATTGTTGAAGGCCTGCGCGTCGAGGGGGTGGAGCTCGATCGCCGTCGTCAGGTCGGCTCTCGCCGCCTCGAACTCGCCGGCCTTCAGGTGCTCGAGACCTCGGTTGTAGTAAGCGGCTTCGAGGTCGGGGTAGAGCTCGATCGCGGCGTCGAAGTCCTCGAGGGCGTCCTCCTTTTGGCCCGCTCTTGAGGCGATGGCTCCCCGGTTGCTGAGGAAGTGCGCGATGACGGCTCGCTTGGTCAGCGGCCGCATGAAGAGGCCGCGGTCGATGGAGGAATCTGCCATCCGGTGCTGCCGGCGGTACTCGGCGTCCTCGACCGCTCGTCCCTGTTCGAGCGTCTCGATGTTGATGACGCCGTCGGGTCCTTCGTACCTAATAAAGAGGTGAACCGGCGTCGCGGCCGCGTAGACGTCGAGGCCGAGGCGCTCGGCGATGGCCAGGTAGAGGATCACGAGGCTGACACAGGTGCCTCGTTTGGCCTTCAAGAGCTTCGGGATGGAGAGATTGTTGGGGTCCGAGAGGGCGGTGGTGCCGTGGTATCCCTCCTTGGCGAAGAGGAGGTCGTTGATGGCGTCGATCGTCTGCTTGGCGGAGGCGGCGGGCGGCAGGGCGGTCTTCACTCGCTCGGCGAGGCCGTCGATCTGGCGGAGGGCGTTCTTTCTCTCTCTTCGATGGATTGCCTCGGGGTTGAGGCGGAGGGTGGCCTCGACGATGCCGAAGAGATCACCTTGCCGCTCGACCCGCGAAATTGTGGATCGCGACGAGCGTCGCTGACGAAGCTCAGCGGCGGGGACGAACGACCCGAGTAAAACCGCCAGTCCGAGCGCTCCCAGCCAACAAAGTGACCGGTTCCGAACAGTCAGGTCTTTCGCAAGCGGGGACTTCTCGTCTCTCATAAATAATTCTTGACAGTCGTGACGAGATGGCAGTATAAAGGCCGCGACATCACATCAAGGGGCGCTGCCGCCCACCCCACCTCGTGCAAAGACAGAATAGTAGCCGAAGAAGTGCTTCCGTTGGAGGACTTCACGATGCTCTCCCTGCCCCGCAGGCTCACGCAGCCCCTTTGCCCCTCAATCGCCGTTCCCGCACTTATTCTGGCCTGGGCGTGTTCGACGGCATCCGCCGTTCTGAACGACAACACCGTCCGCGGGGCAGCGACAAATCACGTCTTCTCCAGTGCGCTGGGAGACTCCGTCGACGCGCTCTCCGGCCAACTGACATTTCAAATTCCCATCGGACCCGCGGAAGTCGTCTCGCCCAGCCTGAGCTACCAACTCTCGCTGAACTATTCCTCGAAGGTCTGGCGATACCTTGGATCTCCTTGGTACCACTCGACGCTCGAGTCCCGGGGTCAGGCAGGTGTTGGATTCACGCTGGAGCTGGGACATGTCCTCTGGCAGTGGTCTGTCCCGGTTTGCGACTCGATCGGAGACGATACCCGTGTGCTGGTCCTCCATCTGGGTGATGGAACGGAACGTGAACTCACGAAAAACATGACCCAGACCACTGGTAGCACGGATGACATGAGTTTCATCCGCTTCCTCCGCCTGGGCGCCAATTCCTCGAACGATCCCAATCATCCCGTGCTCGGATACCGACTGACCATGCCCGATGGAACAACGTACCTGATGGACCATTGGGTCCCCGACCGGACTATTGACCCAAATAATTCATCGTGTACTTCCGGCGGACGACCGCACAACCCAGCCGACAACGATTCCCGCGGATGGTACGTCACTCGGATCGAAGACACGTCCGGTCACTTTGTCACCGTTTCCTATGACACGCAGGCTGGAATGGAGCACCTAATTCGCCAGATTGTAGACAGTACGGGCAGAACCATCGTGTTCGACAACGTGCCTCCAGCTCCGGATCCGGGCATCGATCCGAACACCGGCCTCGCTGCCCCGAATTCTAGGAATCTCGGCTTCGTCGCGGCCATAAGAACCCCGTCGTTCGGCCAACCGACGGGCGCAGTGGGCGACGCAGTGTACCGCTTCACATACGAGGTGGCCACGACGGTCGACGATCTCGTCAGATACTCCGGCGGCACACATCCCCACACGACAACGATGCCAGGTGAGGTCTTCCTGAAGCGACTCGACTTGCCCGGCGGTCTCGCATTCCAGTTTGACTACTCGGCGTATGACGCACCCCACAATCATACCGGCGCCATTTCGACGAAGACTTTGCCGACGGGTGCACAGGTGCGTTATCAGTATGCTCGATACTCCCATTCGATCTCTGTGCCATTCTACAACCCGACAATTGGCTGTAATGTGATTTGCAGCGAAGTGACAAACGTCCTGAGATTCATCGATGGCAGCTATGTGCCGCAGATCTCATGCGTTGGCCCGGATCCTAACTGCGCCAATAGACGAAACCAATCCGACGACCTTCCAGGAACGTTCGGTGTTGCCCTCAAGATGATTCGATCAAACCCTGACTCAAGCGTTCCGTTCAGCGAGAGTCTCCAGGTCCAGGAGGCGGTGTGGCTTTGGGATCGATCCGACGATAGCGATGATAATGGAATGGTCCTCAGCAATCCGAAGAAGGTCATCCAAACTGATCCGGATGGGAATTGGACCATCACGTACTTCAGAGCATCCGGTGGGCCGATTACCGACCCAGTACTTCTCAACACAGATCCCACCCAACGATTCAACTGGCCCGACGGACTCCCGACTCGAACGGAGTATTGGAGTGGTTCAAAGAATGTCCTTCTCCGCGCGATCACCAAGGAGTACGAGGACGACGCAGATGACGTACATCTGGTCTACGGACCAATTCATTCGCAGAAGAATCGAAGGGTGAAGATCACCGCAATCACTGACTTTGAAGGAGGCGTTGACTCGCGCCGTGTCGTGAATTCGGACTGGGATGGGCTGGGTCATTACCGGAGGCAGGACGAGTACAATCTCGACGGCAGCAAGTATCGGACGAAGTTGGCCGGGTACAACTGCGACACGACCGACGCGAACGGTCTGTGCCCGCGATTCGATGAAACCGTGGAGACCTGGCCACCGACTTTGAATAGATACGCATTCCAAGAACTCCTCGATGGAGTTGGCACGCTGGTCAGCCAGAGCGAGTTCACCTTCGGGTCAGACGGCAAGATGAGGTCTCAGGTGGATAGAGGTGCGCCCGTATCGCCGCGACGTGGAGCTGCGCTAGGCACCGTCGATCCGATCGATGTCGTCACGCAACTCTACTACTACGGCGATGCGGGGTGTACTGGTGTGTGCCCCGCGGAGCCCGACCCAAGTCATCCTTCGACGGGGAACTTGGCGTTCAAACGCGTGGAAGGTGGGGACCCCAACGCTCAACGGTTTGAAGAGTCTTACACGTATTCGGCCGGAGCTTTTCTTTCGAAGAGGCAAATCGTCGGTCTTCCATGGAAGGCGCTCGACCAGGACGTTGACACCGTCACGGGTTTGGTTGCGACGAGTCGCGACACCGCCAGCGTACCGACGTCGTACATCTACGATTCGTTGGGGAGGCTTGTGCGTGTGACCCACGCCACATCGGGTGAGGCGCCGATCGGGCTGACCTACAACAACATCTTTACTACGACGGTTGTGCAGCAGAGCGCAGTCGATCCGTCGAACCAGCTCCGACAGGTCAGCCATTTCGATCAGCTCTTTCGAGTCGTCGCCGAGGACCGGGCAATGGATGACGGTCGCGTCGTAACGAAGCATCATGCGTACGACACTCTGGGTCGGAAGACATTTGAATCGGAATGGGGATCGTCCGTCCTCGGCACGCAGCTTGAGTACTCGTTGCCCACGCCGCCGGGGGCGACTCCAATAACGGATCCCTTGGGGCGTGTGCACAAGAAAACGTCTGCGGATGGGAGTGTCGTAGAGACCGAGTATCACGGGTTGTCGACGATCGTGACGACGCGGGGCCTGGGAGAAGATCCAAACGCGCGCTTTGACTCAACGACGACATACGAGCGGGACGCGTTCGGGCGGCTCATCGGCGTTGTACCGCCACGACGCCAGAATCCTCTCGCCACCGAGCCGAGTGCTCTCGGCGCGCAGGCGCAGTATGATTACGATGTCAGGGACAACCTGGTTGGTGTCCAACTTGTCGACACCGCAGATCCCAACGCTACTCCTCAAAGAAGGTTCTTCGAGCACGACTCGTTGAACAGACTTGTGCGGTCCACCACGCCCGAGCTGGGGACAGTTGCAGTCCTAGGATTCAATTCCGTGGGGGATGCGACAACGACCGAGGATTCTTCTGGAAAGCGGTTTCAGTACGTCTACGACCCAGCGCGCCGGCTGCTGTCGAAGACCCTTGTGCAGGCCCAACCTCTCACGCTGGCACAGTACATCTACGACGAGTACCCCGGGCAGCCTCGGGGTGCTTCCGGCGGAAAGCTCGTACATGTGGTGAGCCGCTCGACAAGCGGTATGACGTTCCAGAAAGGCATGTACTACTACGGGGTGGGTGGACGCCTATCCCGAGTGGACTCGCTCTTCTCGGATCTTGGAGCCATGGTCTCCGTCGGATACGAGTACAACGATGTTGGCTTGGTTCAATCGACAAGCTACCCGGCGAATCCGTACGAATCTCACGCAGCGACGGTGGTGCAATCCACGTATCGGGGTGGATACCTCGTCGAGGAAACGGCCGGCCCGGGAGCGCCTTTCGGTGAGACATTCACATACAACGATGCTGGAGGATTAAGACGCTATGTCACTCAGCGCGGCGTTGTCACGGAGATAACGCCGGACGCGATGCATCGCCCCGGGCAGATACGCGTCATCGGAATAGCCGATCCGAACGGTGGCGGCGGTCCCGGAGGCGGTGGACACGATTGCGGGGAGAACTGCATGCCAGGCAAGGAGGAGTACTCGGAGCTGTTTCCGCTGACTCCGTCCGACCAGCGACTGATCGGCCAGAGCAACGCTCCTCCGGTCTTGTACGACTCGGGAATCTACCGGTACGATTCCATGGGAAACGTCGTGGGCGTCGGCCCAGACCTGTACAGATATGACCCCATCGGGCGTCTGATCTACGCCCGCCAAAACGGTGATCTCGCATACCATGAGAGCGTGTTCAGTTACGACGCCTACGGCAACCTGAAGAAACTGGTTCACGATCTTACCTCGACGAGTGGAACGACGACGATCGAGAGGGACTTGTCTCTGGACGGCGTGACGAACCGTGTTAAGGCAGAAGTTACGACGGGCTTAGCAGCTCCGTCCGTGGATCCGAATTGGCATTACGACGATAACGGCAACGTCATTGGTGACGGTCAGAATCAGTATTTCTATGACCCATTGAACCGGCTAATGAGAGTCGAGAGCGGGGGCCGGACCATTTCCGACTATGAATACGACGACGGCGGCTTTCGAATCTTAAAGAAGGATCGCCTTGGCGACCTCCAGATATTCTATGTCCGGGACGAGAATGGCCGCCTGATGAGCGAATTCCAGCGACGCCTGAGCGTGCCCAGCGATGCGGCGATTTGGGAGAGGGATCATCTCTACGCCGGTGAGCGACTCGTGGGCATGATTCAAAACCAAGCACCCCCACCTCCGAGAGACGTCGACATCGACGTCCGCCCGAATACAAGTGCCCCGACGGCGGCGCCGGGGATTGATCTGACGGTCCGCCAACCCGCGGATTTCGACGTCACCGCCTACCTGGTTGAAAAGACCTACTCGACTGGCACTACGGAGACCCTGACGCTCAATGTCAGCGGCCCCTATCCTCTCATCCTACACGATTCGACCGTGAGCTCGGGCCAGACCTACTCGTATAGAGTGCGTGCACTGGACTCCGCCGCCAATGAAGGCCTAGCGACTCCGCCGTTGGTTGCGACACCTGGTGACACTACTCGTCCTGGCCCGCCCAAGAGGCCAAACCTCGCACCGGGTGATGGGATGGTGGACGTGCGACTGGTGCTTTCCTCAACATCGCATCCGGCGGACTACCGAGGGTGGCAAGTCTACAGAAGGAGAAGTGATGAGCCGGCGTTTACGCGGGTCACCTCAAAACCGCTCGTGGCTCCGAATTACACGGACTCCGGTCTCACGAATCGGATGGTGTACGAGTACTTTACGACCGCTGTTGATACCTCCGGGCTTGAGTCCTGGAGTTCAGGGATGACGGTGGACCCGAATTGGATTCGGCAAGCCATCCCGGCCGACCTGGTGCCGCCGGGGGCCCCTCGAGGAGTCGTCGCGAATGTCTCGAGCAACTCGGTGAACTTGTGGTGGGCTCCTTCACCCGAACCCGATCTGGCATTCTACCGTGTCTACTCATGCGCGTGCGAGATTGAAGACGATCCGAACGCGGCGATACATTCCCCCGTCGAGGTGGGCGGCGCGACCCAACCGAATGCGGCGTATCTCGGGCTTGTGCCCAACACGGATCACGCGTATCGGATTGCGGCGGTCGATCTGGATGGCAATGTCTCCTGGTTGTCGGAGGAGGTCCGGGTCAAGACACTGAGCGGACTGGGCCAGGTCCCAACGCTGCGTGAAATGCACGTCTCAAGCTGTACTGACGCGGGGGACGAGTCCACCCAAGATCCTGATGTGTGCCCGTCGCCCGGAGATTTCTACTTTCAAACCGGATTCCTGAATCCGGTGACCGTTCTGTGAAGCCCACTCTATCGCCGCGTCTGAGGATCGGGCAATCTCGCTCGGATGCGACATCGACAGGACCCCGGGCGGATGAGGGAGCTTCTCGCCGGACGCGAGCGTCGCGGCTGGAGCTGGTCGGAGTTG
>JACPZX010000079.1 GCA_016195325.1 Acidobacteriota bacterium | reverse complement strand
TGGTCTCCTCACTCGACGGGGATCGATCGCGGGCGCTTCACCCCGGAGCAGTCGCGCCTCATCGGAAGCCATCTCGGCATCGACGCGCGGGATCGTCTCCTGCTCGGCCTCGGATGAGGGATCTCGCCGAAGCGGCGCTCGATGCGGCGCGCGCCGCCGGCGCCGACTACGCGGAAGTGCGCATCGTCCGGCGCCGTGTCGAGGAGATTCGCGCGCGCGGCGAGAGCATCGCCCCGATCCAGCGCACGGAATCCGAAGGGTTGAGCGTTCGGTGCCTCGCCGGTGGGGCATGGGGGTTCGCGGCCGCCGGAGGCCCGGGCTCGCAATTGCTGGGCCGCATCGCGCAGGAGGCCTGCGCGGCGGCTCGCGAGAGCCGGAAACTGATGTCCGGCCCCGTCGAGCTGGCGCCCGAGCCGGCGCATCTCGACGCCTGGCAGACGCCCCTCACGAAGGACCCGTTCAAGGTTTCGACGGAGGCGAAGATCTCCCTCCTCCTCGCGGCGCACCAGGAGGCGCTCCGCGTTCCCGACACGACCTCGGTGACCTCGTTCCTCATCTCGTCCCTCGAGTCGGTCTACTTCGCCTCGACCGGCGGGTCGCGGCTCGACCAGGACTTCACGCGCGTCTGGCCGGGGCTCACCGTCGTCGCCGGCGACGCGCGGACGGGGGCCTTCGCCTCCCGCGACCTCGACGCGTCGGCGGCGCAGGCCGGCTTTGAGCATGCCGAGGAGGCGCTGCGGCCGGCCCGCGCGGCGCAGGCCGCCGAGGAGGCGGTCCAGACGCTCCGGGCGCCGGTCGTCGCCGAGGGGGCGATGGACCTCGTCCTCGATCCTTCGGCTCTATGGCCGGCGATCCTCCATACGATCGGGCCGTACATCGACCTCGACGTCGCCCTCGGTCGCGAGGATCCCTCGGACGGGACCGCGCTCGCGCGCCCCTCGGATCTCGGCTCGAAGGTGCTGGGCGGCGAGCGCCTGAACGTCACCGCCGACCGCACGATGCGCGGCGGGCTGGCGACGGCCGGCTACGACGACGAAGGAGTGCGCGCGGGGTCGTGGCCCCTGGTGCGCGGCGGCATCCTCGTGGGGTTCGCGACGACCCGCGAGCAGGCGCGGCAGATCGGCGAGCCCGCGTCGCGAGGCGCCGCCGCGGCGGACGGCTGGGGAAACGTCCCTCTCTCGCGCCTCCCCAACATCGCCGTGGAGCCCGCGGGGGATCCGGTCGGCGTCGAGGATTTGATCGCCGGGATCGGGCGCGGCCTCTACTGCGTGGGAACCCGGGGCTGGAGCGTCAGCTCGGGGCGCACCAGCTTCCAGATCGTCCCCGGATTCGTCCGGGCGATCGCCCGCGGCAAGCTCGGCGCGCCGGTGCGCGGCGCTGCCTGCCGCGCGGCGGCGATCCCGTTCTGGAAATCCATGGACGGCGTGGGTGGGGAGGCGACGTGGGGGGCTTCGGGGACGCTCCGGGACGTCAAGGGGGTTCCCCCCCAGGAGCGCGGCGCCAGCTTCGGATCCCCCGCGGCGCGGTTCCGGGCCGTGCCCATCGTGCCCGGCCTCCAGGGTGAGCCATGATCCCGACCCGCGAGGAGTCGCAGGCCCTCCTCGATGAGGTTCTCGCCCTCTCCCGTGGCGCGGAATGCCGCGTCGTCCTCCGGGCCGCGTCCCGCGCCCACCTGGACTTTTCCGCCTCGGCGCTGACCGGCGAGGGGAGGACGGAGGATCGCGAGATCACGATCGTCGGCACCGCGGAGCGGCGCAGGGCGGCGGTGACGTCGAACTCCCTCGACCCCGCGAGCCTCGCGCGCGCCGTGAGGGATTGTTTCGATCTCGCGGGCGCGGCGTCCCAGGATCCGGACCTCGGCCCCGAGGAGGGGGCGTCCCCCGTCACGCCGGTCGCCGCGTGGTTCAGCGACACGGCGGAGGCGGGCCCCGCCGTCCGCGCCGACGCGGCGCGCGCGGCGATCTCGGCGGCGAAGGGGGTCTCGGGGGGGGCGTGGGGGCGCGTCGAGACCGCCGAGTCGCTCCTCGCCGTGGCCACCTCGCGCGGCTTCTTCGCCTGTCATCGCGAGTCGCTCGCCCGGTTCGAGGCTCTCATCCGGAACGGGGACGGGACCGGGGTCGGCTGGGAGGGCCGCGAGGAGAACCGGATCTCGGCGCTGCATCCCCCGGACCTTTCCCTCGCCGCGGCCGAGTCGGCGCGATCGGCCGCGAGCCTCAGGGGATGCGATCCCGGCCCGCTCGCCGTCGTCCTCGGCCCCGATGCCGTCGCGGCGCTGATTCCGTTCGTCGTCCTCTCGCTCGACGCGCGCCTCGTCGAAGGCGGGCGGTCCTTCTTCTCGAGGCCCGGCGGGAGGGCCGCCCTCGGCGAGCCGGTCTTCGGCGCGAACGTGACGCTCGTGAGCGATCCCGCCGACACCATGCTCTCCTCAGCCCCGTTCAGCGAGGAGGGGATCCCGCGCTCCCGTCGTGTCTGGATCCGGGGCGGCGTGCTGCGTGAGCTGTCCGGGTCGGCGGTGTGGAGCCGCTCGCACGGGATGCAGCCCGCGGGGGGGGCGTCGACCGCGCTGCTGATCGGCGGGGCCGAGTCGCCGGAATCGCTGGTGGCGGGCGCGTCCCGAGGGCTCTTGATCCGCCGCCTCCACTACGTGAACATGGTGGAGATGAGCCGCCTCAGCTTGAGCGCCGTCACCCGGGACGGGACTTTTCTCGTCGAAAACGGCAAGGTGTCGCGGCCGGTGGCGAGCCTCAGGGTGGAGCTGAGCGTGCCCGGAATCCTCTCCTCCGTCGAGGCGTTCGGTGTGCCGCGGCGGGTGCTCGGCGACCCGGTGATGGCGATGCCCGCCCTGAGAGCCGGGCGCGGCGTGACGGTGACGGGATACGCGGGAGCCTGAGGGGATGGCGGTCGGGGGCAAGGGCGCGAAGCGGGCGGCGAAGGGCGGCCCCTCGCTCACGCACGTCGACTCGAAGGGCGAGGCCCGGATGGTCGACGTCTCGGGAAAACCCGAGACCGTGAGGGAGGCGGTGGCGCGGGGCGCGCTGAACGTGAGCCGCGACGCGTTCGACGCGGTCCGGGGGAACCGCGTCGCGAAGGGGGACGTGCTGACGGTCGCGCGCATCGCGGGGATCCAGGCGGCGAAGCAGACCTCGTCGCTCATCCCGCTGTGCCACCCGATCCCCCTCGACCACGTCGAGGTGAAGGCGACCCTCGACGCCGCCGGCTGCCGCATCGAGCTCGAGGCGACGGCGCGCACGCGATCCTCGACCGGCGTCGAGATGGAGGCTCTGACGGCCGTGACGGTGGCGGGGCTCGCGGCGTACGACATGATCAAGGCGATCGATCGAGGGGCGGTCCTGACGGAAGTGAGGCTGGTGTCGAAGTCCGGCGGCGCGCGCGGGCCGTACGCCCGGGCGGGCGAGCGAACATGAAGGCGATCGAGGGGGCCGAGCTCCGCATCGCGGCCAACGACTGGCTCAAGGAGCTGGCGCTCTCGCTCAAGAACGTCGGGCTCTACTCGGTCGACCACCCCCGCGCGAAGGAATCGATCGGGCGCTCGTACTCGAAGCTGAAGCCCCTCCTCGAAGGGCGCGCGTCGGTCACGCTCGCCCGCGCGGACGGCCGCCTGACGCTCGAGAGTCTCCCCGTCGATCGCGACCGGGTCGTGTCGGGGCAGGTCTACAGCGAGCTCACCGATCGGGGGGTGCAGACGCTGACGCTCGCCGCCGGCACCACGCAGGGGGAGTACGGGCAGCTCATCCGATCCCTTCTCCTCAAGGCGGACAAGGTGCACGAGCGCGGAGGGCTCGATCTCGTCCTCCTCGACGAGGGGGTCTCCTCGATCTCGGTGAACAAGGCCCGCGTGGGGAGGGTCCCCGAGACGATGGATCTGCTGACGGATCTGACCCTGATGGATCTTCTCGCGGGGCGGGGGCAGACGGAGGGGGGCGAGAGCCTCGACTCGCTGATGCAGAAAGACCCCGAAGGGCTCGCGCGCGCGCTGTCACAGGCGGCGGTGCGCCGGGACCGCAGCCCGGGCTCCACCAACGTCGACGCCCAGTCGGAGTCGGTCGCCGACTCCCTCGAGCGGATGGCCGAGCGCGTCCTCGAGGAGAAGCGGCGCGACCCCGCCGCCGTCCTCAAGGATCTCGGGCGCATCCTCGCCCACACCGCCCCCGAGCACCACGCGCGGATCATCCTCGACAAGACGGGCCCGAGGTCGCTGAGGCGCCACCTGACGAGCGCGGTCGAGAGCATGCCCGCCGACGCCCTGGCCGAGATGGTGAGCCACCAGCTCGAGGGGGACGGGGGGGGGGATCTCCAGCGCGTGCACGACCTCCTCGAGCGGACCTCGACGTGGCGGCAGGATCGGAGCGGCTCCCTCCAGGTCGTCGACGAGCGCCTCAGGATCCGGGGGATCACCGAGGAGGAGCGCAAGGACCTCGTCGATCACCTCATGTGGGCCGAGCTCGACGTCGCGCGGCGCCTCCATCTCCTGAACCAGCGCGACTACCTCTTCAAGGTGGACTTCCAGCGCGTGAAGGAGGTCCTCGTCAAGCTGTTCGCGACCGATCAGATCCGGGAGGCGACCGCCCTCATCCAGAAGTACGTGAGCGGCCTGCTCGTCGAGGACGCGCTGACGCGGCGGAAGGTCGCGGACAACGCGCGGTACATCCTCCAGCTCATCGAGAAGACCGGCAAGGGAGGGCCGATGCTCGGCCGGATCGCCGAGATGTTCCTCGCGCGGATCCACGACGAGCCCGACGCCGAGGTGCAGACCCGGCTCGCCGCGGGGATCGCCTTCCTCGCCGATCTGCGCCTGAGGAACGGTGAGCTCGGGGCGGTGCTCGAGCTGATGCGGCGCGCGGAGTCCTTCACCACCGCCGCCGACCCTCTGGTGCGCGAGCGGGGGGAGCGGCTCTCCGAGGCCCTCTCGCGCGTCGGCAACGAGAAGCTCTTCAAGGTGCTCACCGATCGCCATCTGCAGAGCGAGGACGGCGGCTCGCTGGACGCGGCCGAGATCCTGAAGCGAGGGGGCTCGCGCTCGGCGAACTACCTGATCGACCGCCTCGCCGAGGAGGACGATCGCGGGAACCGCTCGCGGCTGGTCGCTCTTCTCAAGGAGATGGGCCGGGGGTCGAGCGTCTCGTTCACCGAGAGGCTCAAGGACGCCCGGTGGTACCTCGTGCGCAACGTCGTGCACATCCTGGGGGAGATCGGCGACTCCGAGGTCGTGCCCGCGCTCCGGGGCATCGCGAAGCACGCCGATCCGCGCGTGCGGAAGGAGCTCGTGCGCACCCTCACGCGCCTCAGCTCGCCGGAGTGCGAATCGCTCGTCATCGCCTTCCTCGGCGACGCCGACCGGGGGGTCCAGGAGGCGGCGGTGAGCGCCCTCTCGGTCATGCGCGGCGAGCGCGCCCCCGGCATCGTCCTCGACATCCTGAAGCGGGTCAGCCCGTACGCCTCCCTCGACTCCGAGGTGCGCCAGGAGGCGATCGCCTCCGCCGGCAGGATGGGGCTCAAGGAGGCGACGCAGCCGCTCGTCGACATCCTCACGCGCAAGGCCTTCATCGGCTTCGCCGAATCGGCGAGCGTGAGGCTCGCCGCGGTCCAGGCGCTCGGCGCCGTCGGAGGGGATCTCGCGATGGAGGTGCTCCGGGCCGTCGCGCAGACCGAGAGCAAGCGCGAGATCCGCGACGCCGCGGTGGCCGTCCTCGCCGCGCACGGGCTCGAGACGCCCCAATAATCCCGTACCGATTACAGGAATTCTCTGAATTTTCCTACAGGAAACTTCTGGACCCACGTCCCGGATCGTGGTATATGAGGCGTCATCAGGAGTCTGTCCGGTCGGCGCGAGCCGGTCGGGATTTGTCGGAGCCGCCCGCCCGCCGGTGAGGAGGGCCGGCTCGTAAAGTCAACGCTCGCGACGCGTGGAGGGGGTCCACGACGCGCTCGCCCCGCACCCACCTGAGAAGTGTCCCTCAACGCGCTGGTGCCGCGCCGCGGGTCCGTGAATTTTCCCGCCCCCGCGCACGAATGCGGTGCGTGCAAATAAGCCCTTACAAAGTAAGAAGTTATGAGCGGCCCGTGTTCTTCGCTGGGGCGTTGAAGGGCGCTCGCGTTCTGACCATCCGGGGTTTCGCCATCCGCAGCCGCCCGGATCGGTTGGAGGAGTGGATGCACATGTGCGGTGACGGATGGCAGGAGGGACGTGAAGAGGCCAGCGGCCCTGATGGCGCTTCCGTATCGTCGACGAATCTGAACAGGAACATCCGACCCATCCCGGAATGAGGAGATCAAGATGAAGCAGCTCAGCTACTGTAGTCGCACCCTCGCGGTGCTCGTCGGGGTACTCGCTTTCGCCCTGGCGTCCCCCGCGTGGGCCGGAGTTGGAAGCGGCGCCCTGACGGTGGACAACGACGGCTGCGGCGGCAACGACGCCTGCGCGACCAAGCCGCAGCCCGTGAAGTGGGACGTCACACCTGGGAGCCCGATCCATATTCACATCGAGGCGACGGCCGGGACGTGCACGTCGGGCCCGAGAACGGGCCAGGCCTGCTCCGGCACGTCGGATTGCAGCCTCAACACCACCTGCAACCCGGGCACGCATCGATGCAAGGGAACCGAGTTCGCCTGCGCGAGCGACACCGACTGCGTCGTCCCGGGGACCTGCACCCCCGGATCGCTCGAGTGCACCGGCGCCACCACCGTCTGGGTCAAGGGCAAGCACGGCACCTGCCAGGCGAGCCAGGTCGGGAGCCAGGGCGACTGCGACACCGGTGAGGAGTGCGTCGCGGAGTCCACGGAGAGCGGAACGGTCTACACCTGCAAGTTCGCCATTCCCTACCCCGCCGTCTCGACGGGAAGCTCCATCGACGTCTGCGTCACCACCCCCGGCGACGGGTGCTTCACGGCGGCGGTCGCCTACTGCTCCATAGGCAACGAGGCGGCCGACAACACGCCCATGGGAACCGGGAGCCGCGCGGCGTCCGGAATCCGCTTCGTCAACTCCTGCGCCTCCGCCGGGACGTGCAGCGTCAGCGGCGCGGCCTGCCTCGGAACCTGCCCGATCGACGCCGGCAACTGCGACGGATTCGTTCCGCCGGACGTCATCGAGGACTGCGGCGAGCGGCCACCGCAGCCGTGCTCGAACGAGGTCGGATCGTTCTGCTGCGGCCTGACACAGGGCGCCTACGGCGCTCCGAACAGCATCGCGACGGCACCCTGCTCGGCAGGCACTCCGTCCAACTGCCCGTCCTCTCCCGCCACCGCGGGCGCCGGCTGCGGATTCATCGCCGCCGCCTGCTCGCAAGGTTGCAACATCTTTGCGGGAGATCCCGATGCGACGACCGCGGGGATCCATGGAACGCGCGCCGTCACCATCAACAACCTGGCGACGCTCCAGGCCTACCTGCCGATCGGCTCGACGGCGGGCTGCTTCAAGACTTCGGGTCCCAGCGCCGTCGGTGCCGACACCCACTACGGCACGCCGGGAGCGATACCCGATCTCAATCCGGCGCAGTCGGCCTCGCGAGGCGAGGGAGGCGGAGTTCTCGCAGGTCAGGCGATGGCCACGCGACTGAACGACTACCTCTCGAGCTGCTCGACCTTCGGCGGCAGCTCGGTGTTCACGGCGTCCGGCTTCAGCGGCTTCCAGATCCCGTCGAGCGGCGCGCTCGTGTGCACGAAGACCTCTGGGGGAGACAAGGTGCTCGGGACGGGCGACGACGTCTGCCGCGCCTTCCAGTACCCCGCCTGCACCTGGGGCCAGACGATCGGAAACGTTCTCGCGGCGACGAACGCCTTCCTCGCGTCCGGACCGACGTGCGCCGACGCGATTCTCGGGTGCTCGGCGACCGACCTGAACGCCGCGCTGACCAACGCGAACGAGGAGTTCGACAACTGCGGCGTCGTGATCGATTGCGGCGCGCAGACGACGGCCGGGACGTTCACCTGCCCGTAGGCGGATGACGTAGGCCAGGCTCTGACAGGCAGGGCGGGTTCTCACTCGCCCTGCCTTTCTTTTCTTTGGGGCGGACCAAGGGGGGCGAGCGGCTTGGACTCCAGCGCGAAGGGTGCGCGAGGGACGCCGCGGCCGAGGGGGTGCGCGGCCCCACCGAGGCCACGGAGCGATCCCCCGGCCCGCGGGATTCCGCTGGATCCGGAGTGAGCTTGCCGGCCTACTTCGCATCGCGCTCTGCATGGTGGCGTTTGCGGTCACCGCTCCGCCTGCGGCCGTCGCGGCGCAGGACCCTGCGTATGAAGTGACTTCGACCGGCGCCGGTTCCGCTGCGTCACCGACGGTCGCGTCTCATGAGGCGCGCAACCCAATCCAGAGGATTCACGCGTACTTCACCTCGCGAGGGGTCGCGATCCTCCCGGAGCCGACGCCCAGCCCTGGCTGGAAGTGGGGGCTCGCGATCCGGTCCATCGGGTACTCCGGGGAGATGGGCGATCCAGGGCGCGCCACGGTCTCCGCGAGCGCCAACCGGATCGAGCTGGACTGGGCGACGGTCCACGCCTGGTACGTCAACGACGATCGGGGGCTCGAGCACGCGTTCATTTTCGACGAGCCGCCGGAGGGGACTCTTCCCGAGGGTCCCGCGCCGGTGCAAATCGACTTCGCCATCGCGGGCAACCTCGCGCGCAAGATCTCGGACGACGGGAGGAGCGCCTACTTCCTTGCTCCCGGAGTTGAGGAGGTCCTTCACCTCGGGAGCCTGCTCGCGCTGGACGCGGAGGATCGGGATCTTCCGGCGCGCTTCGAGCTGGTCTTTCCACCGGAGTCGTCGGCGGCGGCGCTTCGACTCGTCGTCGAGGCGTCGGACGCCGTCTACCCGATTGCTCTCACCATGATGCTCACCTCGCCGATCGCGACGTCCAAGGGGCCGCCCGCGGGGACGCTCGCCTCGGAAACTGTGGTCGTCACGCCCGGTATCCAGGCTCTTTCGGGATTTCAGATCCAGTCGATTCCGTCGAACGACACCTGCGCGGGCGGTGAGGTCATCGCGCCGTCGGGACCCTTCCCGTACCTGACGGCGGTGACCGGCGACGTCACGGACGCGACGACGACGGGCGATCCGCCGGCCCCCTCGTGCCAGCCGGGATTCCCGTTGAGCCGCAGCATCTGGTACGCCTTCACGCCGACGACGACCGCGAGCTATACGATTTCCAGTTGCTCGGACGCGCCGACCGGCACGACGCTCGACGACCCGCTCATCGCCATCTACACCTCGACGGGGGGATGTGGCGGCCCGTTCACCCAGGTCGTCGGGGCGTGCGACGATGACTCCTGCACCGTCGGCGATTTCCAAGCCGTCGTCACGACGTCGCTCAACGCGGGGACGACGTACTACGTCGTCGTATGGCGCCTCGGCTCGACGGCGCCCCCGGCCGGCAACACCGCGGTGCAACTCCGGGTCACGCGGCGCACGCTCAATCCCCCCGCCAACGATCAGTGTTCGGGGGCCGAGGCGATCCCGAGCGCGGGGCCGTTCCCTTACCTGACGTCGGTCACCTCGAACATCACCGACGCGACGACGTTGGGCGATCCGCCGGCCCCGTCCTGCCAGAGCAGCGTCACGCGGAGCATCTGGTACAGCTTCACCCCGACCGTCAGCGGCGACTACTCGATCTCGAGCTGCGCTGACGCGCCGACCGGCACGACCGTCGACGACACCGTGGTGGCGGTCTACACCTCCTCGGGGGGGTGCGGCGGGCCGTTCACGCAGGTCCCGGGATCGTGCGATGACGACTCGTGCGCCACAGAGGCCCTGCAGGCGAGCTCGAGCGCCAACCTCGTGGCGGGTACCACCTATTACGTCGTCGTCTTCAAGGTGGGCGGGACGGACCCGACGGCCGGGAACACGGCGGTGCAGCTCCGCCTCAACTCCCAGCCCCCGCCGGCCAACGACACCTGTCTGGCCGCGACGTCGCTCGCGCTCGACACCCCCGTCACGGGAACGAACGCCCACGCCTTCGACGACTACGAGCTGTCCGGCGCGTCGTGTTTCACGGGGATCGGGCAGGTCTCCTCCGCGGCGGTGGGGCGCGACGCGGCCTATGCGTTCACCGCGCCGTTCGATGGAAGCTACTCGTTCCGCGTGACGAACTACGGCGCCACGTCGAACCTGGTCCACTACCTCTCGTCCACCTGCCCCTCGGGGGTCGCGCCGAACGTCGTGACGTCGTGCCTGGGAGCGGGGAATCGGACCTCAACCGGGAGCGCCGAGGAGGTGATCTGCGTCCCGCTCGCCGCGGGGCAGACGGTCTACCCGATCGTCGACGAGGGTTCGCTCACGGCAGGCAGCTCCTACAAGATCGAAGCCAATCGGTGCAACCGGGAGACCGAGCCGAACGGCACTCCCGCGACGGCGAGCGCCCTGACGTGCGGCCTCGAGGGGACGATCTCCCCGGCCGGGGACGCCGATTTCTTCTCGCTCGGCACGCCCGTGAGCGGCTCGCGCGTCTTCGCCCTCGCCGACGGGGTCGCGGCCAACTCCACG
>JACPZX010000078.1 GCA_016195325.1 Acidobacteriota bacterium | reverse complement strand
GCACGCCGGGTCGATCGACGCGCGGGAGTTCTCCCGCATGATCGACGCCGACGTCGTGCCGCGCTGGCGCGCCGAGCGCGAGAAGATGAGCCGGTGGCCCGAGTTCCCGTCGCAGGCGCGGAGCTACGTCTCGCTCCTGGATCAGCACGCGCTCGCGAGCCAGCGCTTCCTCGAGCTGTCGTCCCAGGCGGCGCGCGAGGGGGACCGCGCGAAGCAGGCGCTCGCGGCGGAGGAGATGAAGAAGATCGACGCCCTCACGAAGCAGCTCAACGCCCCGCCAGGAGATTGAGGGGCGACTACTTGAAGCCGTCCATTTTCTCAGCCGCTCGAAGCTCGGCTGGGCGCTGTCGAGCCTGGTGACGCTCGTGAGGTGGAATCTCTTCACGCATCGAGAGCAGTGGACGTGGATCGACGATCCCTTCGAGACGCCGGCCTTGGAACCGACGGCCGTACTGCTCGCGCTGGCGATGGGTCGAGTTGGACAGCATGAGGGGGAACCTCTGAGCCTGGAGGCGAGCATGAACCTGTCCAACACGGCCCCTGCGGCCTCAGATCAGGCGGTCGCGGATCTCGGCCGCGGCGTGCGTGGGCAGCAGTGTCCGTGCGTGGGATGGCCGCGTTCGGGATCGGTCAAGGCGGAGGGCGGCGCCGTCGCGCCTGGCGCCGGGTAAACCGCCCTTTCGGCACCGGCACGTGAAGCGTGATGCGCCTCGCACGGCGTTTGCTTGGAGGGTGATTGCAGCTCGCGCCTTCGTTGGGCCGCCGGGAGGACCACATGCTCGAATCGTTCTGGCAGGACGTGCGCTTCGGAGCGCGCATGCTGTCGCGACAGCGCGGCTTCGCCGCCGTCGCGGTGCTCACGCTCGCCCTGGGCATCGGTGCCAACACCGCGGTCTTCTCGGTGGTCAACGCGGTTCTCCTGCGGTCCCTGCCGTACCCCGACCCCGATCGGCTCGTGATGGCGTGGGAGAGCGATGCCCAGCAGACGCGAACCGGCCCGGTCTCCCCGGCGAACTTTCTCGACTGGCGAGCGCAGGGCGACGGCGCCCTCGCCATGGCCGCCCTCGATTTCGGCGACTTCAACGTCGTGGGTGACGGGGAGCCGGAGCGGCTCAGGGGGGCGCGCGTCTCCGCCGGGCTGTTCGAGTTGCTGGGGGTCCGCCCGCTTCTCGGCCGGTCGCTTCTCGCCGAGGACGATCGAGAGGGCGCGGCGAAGGTCGTCCTGCTGAGCTACGGACTGTGGCAGCGGCGCTTCGGAGCGGATCCCCACGTCGTCGGTCGATCGATCGCCGTCAACGACGAGCCGCACACCGTGGCCGGCGTGATGCCCGCCGGCTTCGACTTTCCCGCGCAGATCGTCGGCGAGAAGCTGGAGCTCTGGACGCCGATCGCCTTCACTTCCTCCGGACGATTCGATCGCGGGCTGCGCCGGCTGGGCGTGGTGGGCCGGCTGTCTCCCGGCGTGAGCCTCGAGGCCGCCCGTAGCCGGATGACTGCGATCGCTCGCCGGCTCGCGCAGGAGTACCCGCGGGAGGACGCGGGCGTAGAGATCGCGCTCGTTCCCCTGAGGACCCAGCTCAGCAGCGGCGTCGAGCGGCCGCTGATGATCCTCCTGGGCGCGGTGGGCCTGGTGCTGCTCATCGCGTGCGCCAACGTGGCCAACCTGATGCTGGCCAGGGCGGTGGGACGGCGGAGAGAGATCGCCGTTCGCGCGGCCCTCGGCGCGAGCGCCGTCAGGTTGTTCCGGCAGCTCCTGACCGAGAGCCTGCTGCTCAGTCTCCTGGGAGGGACCCTCGCGTTCCTCGTGGCGCTCTGGGGGACCGATGCTCTGGTGCTCCTGGTGCCAAAGAATCTTCCCCGCGTCGCTCCGATCGCGGTGGACGGCCATGTCCTGCTCTTCACGCTCGGTCTCTCCCTTGCGACCGGTGTCCTGTTCGGTTCGGCACCGGCGCTGCGCGCGCTGCGCGCGCAGCCCGAGGAGGCGATGCGGGCGGGATCGCGATCGCAGGTGGGCGGCTCGCGAGGCCTGCGCGAGGCGTTGCTCGTGGCGGAGGTCGCCCTCGCCCTGATGCTCCTCATCGGCGCCGGCCTGATGGTCAGGACCATCCGAACGCTCACGGAGGTCTCTCCGGGGTTCGATCCCCGCCATGTCCTGACCGCCTACATCGCCCTTCCCGGCACTCGCTACGCGTCGGACGAGCGGCGGGTGGCGGTCGTGGACCAGATTCTTTCGCGCGTCGGAGCGACGCCGGGAGTCACGATGGCGGCCGTGGCGCGGTACCTGCCCCTCGGGAGCGGTAACGCCTACCTGGACGTGACGCTCGAAGCCGGCGCGGCCGATGGCAAGGGACGCCAGAACGCCGCGTACTGGCGCGTGGCGAGCCCCGGCTATTTCCGGACGATGGGGATCCCGGTCATCCGGGGGCGCGATTTCGGAGCGAGGGATGCCGTGGGCGCGCCCGGCGCGGCGATCGTCAGCGAAAGCATGGCGCACCGGCTCTGGCCCGGCCGGGACCCTCTCGGCAAACGTCTCAAGGTCGGCGCCCCCGACGAAGACGCGCCGTGGCTGGAGGTCGTGGGCGTCGTCGGCGACGTGCTGCACGGCGGTCTCACCACTTCGGGGACGTCCGAGCTCTACGTTCCCTACGCCCAATCGCCGAGCCCCTTCATCACGCTCTTCATTCGGTCCGAGCTCGACGCGCGCGCGCTGATCTCGGACGTCAAGAACGCGCTTGCCGCGATCGACCCGGCGCTGCCCATGGCCGATCCCTGCCCGATGGAGGCGGTCGTTTCCCGCTCCATCGCGGCTCCCCGGTTCCGGGGCGTTCTGCTCGGCCTCTTCGCGTTCGTCGCGCTCGTTCTCTCGGCCATCGGCGTCATCGGCGTTATGTCGCACTCCGTCTACGAGCGGACGCGCGAGAACGGTCTCCGCGTGGCGCTCGGCGCGGGCCGGGGGGACATCTTCCGTCTCATCGCGGGCCGGGGCCTCCGGCTGACGCTCGCCGGGCTCGCGATCGGCCTGGCCGGGACGCTCCCGCTCCAGGGTCTTCTCCGGGGCCTGCTCTACGGCGTGACCGCGACGGACCCCTCGACCATCGCGGCCGTCACGGCGCTCCTGGGGCTCGTCGCCTTCGCCGCCTCGATCCTCCCGGCCCGTCGTGCCGCGCGCGAGGATCCGATGGTCGCCCTCCGGCACGAGTAGGAGACGGATCGCTCGATCTCCGGCTCATCCCCCGAGTCCATGGGTTCGTGGATGCGCGCGTCACCGATCGCGACGTCGTACGTCACCTCTATGGGAGAAGCAGGCGCTCGCTGCTGAGAAGACGACGTCGATCGACGTCCTGAGGCGATCAGGCCCGGCGGCGACGTCCCGGGGTGCGCGATGCGCCGCGCGAGGCGCCCCGCGTGCGATACGGGGCGCGCGGCTCATGGAGCCCACGAGGCTCGAACGGGTTTCGGACATTCAGCCCCGGAAATCGGGCGAAGTCCCGATCCGCAGTCCACAGCTCACGCACCCCGTGCTCGACACACAGCGCCGCGATGTGCGCGTCGTGGGCGAGGTTGCCGACGGCTCGTCCGGAGCCCACGGCGAGGCGAAGGTGGGCCGCGTGCGTCGGTCCCTCGCCGAGAAGCGTCAGTGCGGGCGACTCCATCAGCGCATCGAGCTCATCGAGTGCCTGATTGAGCTCCGTAGGAGGGACGAACACCCGACGATGGGTAACGACCCGCAGATACTCGTAGACGCACGGCCATGGAATGGCCCAGGCGGCCTCCCCGGTGGCCAGTTCTTCGAGAAGTCGCCTCGCCTCGGCGTTGTGCGGTGTCTCCTTTCTTCGGGCATAGACCAGGATGTTCGAGTCGATGGCGATCACTTGAGACCGTCCATGATGTCGAAGAGAGAGTCCCGATCTTCGAGATCGACTCCGGGAAGCAGCCGGCCGCTGTCCACCGTCCAGAGGAAGCGATACTTCGCGCGAGTCGTCGGCCCTTGCAAGTGTGTTCTGAGGGCGTCCTCGATGATCTGTCGTAGCGGGACACCCTCCGCCGCCGCCTTCTTCTTGGCCAGGACGAACAAGGAATCGTTGATCTCCACCGTTGTTCTCATGCATAAAAGCATAGTCGCCTCGGCAGCTCGATGCAACCCCCCCCGGGGGATACCCATGGGGCGCATTCATCCCGCCCTGAGTTACCATGGCCGCGCCCGCACCGAGGGACCGCCCCCATGTTCGAGACCGCCGAAGTCGGGAATCGGATCGACAAGAAGGCCTTCAACCGCGAGGCGCCGGAGGTCCGCGAGGCGCTTCTCAAGGCGCAGAAGGAGCTCGCCTCCGCCGGCTTCTCCGTCATCGTCCACATCGGCGGGGTGGAGGGGGCGGGGAAGAGCGAGACCGTCAACCACCTCCTCGCGTGGATGGACGCGCGCGGCATCCAGACGCACGCGATCTGGGAGTCCACCGACGAGGAGCGCGAGCGCCCACCCATGTGGCGCTTCTGGCGCCTCCTCCCGGCGAGCGGCAGGATCGGGATCTTCCTCGGCTCGTGGTACACCGCCCCGATCATCGATCGCGTCTTCGGCCGTCTCTCGGCCGCCGGGATGGATCAGTCCCTCGATCGCATCGTCGAGTTCGAGCGGATGCTCGCGGAGGAGAACGTCCTCCTCGTCAAGTTCTGGATGCACCTCTCGAAGGAGGCGCAGGAGGCGAGGCTTCGCTCGCTCGAGGCGAGCAAGAGGACCCGGTGGCGCGTCCGGAAGGTCGACTGGAAGTTCTTCAAGCGGTACGACGCGTTCCGGAGCGTGAGCGAGCACGCCCTCCGCAAGACCGGCACCGGATCGGCGCCGTGGCACATCGTCGAGGCGGAGGATGAGAGGTACCGGTCGCTGACCGTGTCGAAGATCCTCCTCGCGGCGATCGCCGGGCGACTGGCCGCGGCGAAGGCGCATCCGGGGAAGAAGGCCGCCGCGCCGCCGCTGCCGAAGCCGGCGCGCCCCAACGTGATCAGCCGCCTCGATCTGACGCGCGCGATCACCGACAGGGAATACGAAAGGAGGCTCGAAGGGCGGGAGCGGGACCTCAACCGGTTGACGCGCCGCCTGTACGATTGTCGGCGCTCGATGATCCTGGTCTTCGAAGGTCCCGACGCGGCGGGGAAGGGAGGGACGATAAGGCGCCTGACCTCGTGCATGGACGCGCGGCTCTACCAGGTGATCTCCGTCGCCGCGCCGACGGACGAGGAGCGGGCGCGTCCCTACCTCTGGCGCTTCTGGCGCCACCTGCCGAGGCTCGGGCGCGTCACCATCTACGACCGATCGTGGTACGGGCGCGTCCTGGTCGAGCGGATCGAGGGATTCTGCGAGGCGGGGGACTGGCAGCGCGCCTACGCCGAGATCAACGCCTTCGAGGAGCAGCTCACGTCGTTCGGGACGATCGTCCTGAAGTTCTGGCTGGCGATCGGCGCCGACGAGCAGCTCCGGCGCTTCAAGGATCGCGAGACGACCCCCTACAAGCAGTACAAGATCACCGAGGAGGACTGGCGCAACCGCAAGAGGTGGGACGCCTACGAGGCCGCCGCCTGCGACATGATCGAGCGCACCAGCACCGAGGCCGCGCCGTGGGTGCCCGTCGAGGCGAACGACAAGAACTGGGCGCGCGTCAAGGTGATGAAGACGGTCGCCCGGAGGCTGGAGAGGGAGCTCGGCGGCTGACGGCGGTCTACGGCACGAGCCGCTTCAGCGTCGTCTCCACCCCCGACGGCTCGAACCCGAAGGGGCCCGCCTCGCTCTTGTACGCGATGGTTCCCGTGGCATCGATGACGTAGAGGCGATCCGGCCACCCGGTGTACGTCTTCTCGACGCGGTCGTCGGCGCCGTCCACGATTGCCGGGAACTCGATCCCCAGGTTCTTCACGCAGCTTCCCGCGACCTTCACGCGGTCCTCGAGCGTTCGCGTGCTCGCGACGAGAACGTCGTCCTTCACGTTGACGTCCATCTGCCACCCGTCGATCGGGTGCGCCTCCTGGATGTAGACGACGTAGAAGGCGACCCGGTCGCCGTAGTCCTTGTGCAGTTTGTTGAGGGCGGGCACCGCCCGCCTGAACGGCGGTCACGTGTAGCTGCCGAAGACGAGGACCACGGGCTGCTTGCCGCGGAACGACGACAGCGTGACCTCTCCCTTCCCGTCGTACGTCGCCAGCGTGAAGTCGGGGGCCGTCTCCCCTTCGGAGAGGGTTCCCTTCCGAGCCCACAGCCAGATCGAGGGGCTCGGCAGCACCCCCCAGACGATCGGCATCGGCAGATGCCGGATGATGCGGCCAAACGTCTCCGGCGGCTGGACCATCAGCCACGCGAGGCCGGCGCAGCTCAGGCCGTAGAGGAGCGCGATCGCCACGACCGCGCGGAGGATCCACTTCAGCATGACCTCAATTCTAACACCCGCCGCTGCTAACATGAGCGCCGCTCGCACCGACCTTCCCGGAGATCCGCCCATGTCCCCCAGCAGCTCCTTCTCGCTCACGTGGCTCGGCCACTCGACCTTCCGGCTCACGGCCTCGACGGGAACGGTGGTCCTGATCGATCCGTGGGTCGCGGGGAACCCCGCGTGCCCGCCCGCGCTCAAGGCCCTCGATCGGGTCGACCTGATGCTGATCACCCACGGCCACGGCGATCACATCGGCGACGCCGTCGCCCTCGCGAAGAAGCACCGGTGCGACGTCGTCGCCGTGTACGAGACGTGCCTCTGGCTGAAGTCGAAGGGGGTCGAGAGGACGCGCCCGATGAACAAGGGGGGGACGCAGGAATTGGGCGACGTGAAGGTCACGATGGTGAGCGCGGATCACTCGTGCGGAATCGCCGACGTGGACGATCGCGGGCGCGACGTCGTCGTGTACGGCGGCGAGCCGTGCGGCTACGTCGTGCACCTGCCCGGCGGCGCGCGCGTCTACCACGCGGGGGACACGAACGTCTTCGGGGACATGAGGATCATCGGCGAGCTCTACCGCCCCGATCTCGCGCTGATCCCGATCGGCGATCTGTACACGATGTCGCCGCGCGAGGCGGCGTACGCGATCCGGCTGCTCGGCGTGAAGAGGGTCGTGCCGATGCACTTCGCCACCTTCGACGCCCTCACCGGGACCCCCGAGGCGCTGCGGCGGGAGACGGCCGGGATCGACGGCCTCGAGATCGTCGCCCTCGAGCCCGGCGGGACGCTGGGCTGACCCGCGGAGGCCTGACGCGTGCTCCACAGGATCCTCGCGAAGCTCCTGGACGCGATCCTCGCGCACCCCGGGCGGGCGCTCGGGTTCGGGATCGGCGCCACGGCGCTGGCCCTCGCCCTCGGGTCGCAGGTCGAGTTCCGCACGTCGCGCGCCGACCTCGCGCCCCCGGACGATCCCGACCAGAGGCGCTTCGACGCCTTCCTCGAGGAGACGGGCGGCGCGCTCGATCTCATCGCCTGCGTCGAGGCGGCGCCGGGGGTCGACAAGCCGCCCGACGACCTGCGCCGCTTCGCGGATCTCCTCGCCGCGGACTTCGCGAAGGACCCTCACGTCGAGCACGTCTTCCACAGGGCCAGCCTCGACTGGTATCTCGAGCGGGGGTTCCACCTCGCCCCCCCCGCGTGGATCCACCAGGCGGTGGCGGCGGCGCGCAAGGAGCAGGCCAGCTTCGACCTCATGCCGGCACTCACCGGCCTCGACGGCGTCAACAACGCCCTCGCCGCGCGGCTCGAGAAGGGGCTCACGGAGGGAGGGTCGGTTCCCGACGCCGCCGAGGCGGCGCAGGGGATCGAGCAGCTCACCGAGTTCCTCAGGCTCGAGCGGAAGTTCCTCGCCGATCCCGCCGGATCGGTCGCGGCGCTCGAGGCGGAGCCGCCCCTCGTCAGCCTCGCCGGCGACCGGCCGGAGATCGCCGCGCGCGGGTACCTCACGACGCGCGACCGGAAGACCCTCTTCATCCTGATCTCCCCGAAGAGCAGGGACGATTCCCTGCCGGTCCTCGAGGAGCTCGTGGGTTCGATCCGCGCGCGCGCCGCGGCGATCTCGCGGTCCTCCCCGGGTTTCCACGTCGCGTTCACCGGCGAGCCGGCCACCACGGTCGAGGAGATGGAGGTGGTCCAGCGCGACACCTGGTTCACGTCGTGCGTGGCGGCGGCGGGGGTCACGCTCCTCACGCTCTTCGTCTTCCGGTGGAAGAGCCACGCGCTCCTCGTCCTCGCCTCCCTCGCCATCGGCGTCGCGTGGGCCTTCGGGGCCGTGAAGCTCGAGCTCGGGTATCTGAACCTCATCACGTCGTCGTTCATCTCGACGCTGGTCGGCCTCGGCATCGCCTACGGGATTCACCCCGTCTCCGAGTACGAGCTGCAGGGGGCGCACTCTCTCGACCCCGCCGCCGCGATCCGGAAGGCCTATCTCGCGACGGGCGCGGCGGTGACCGTCGGGGCGGTCACGACGTCGGCGGCGTTCCTCTCAATCCTTCTCATGAAGTTCAAGGGGTTCGCCGAGCTGGGGCTCGTCGCCGGGATCGGCGTGCTGTTGTGCCTCCTCGCCTCGCTCCTCGCGCTGCCCGCGATCCTCATCCTCTACGGCCGCTGGCGACACGCGCGGGATCGCGAGGGGAGGGGCCAGGACGCGCTTGCGGCGGTGGACAGGCTGTGGGTCGAGCGGGGCGCGGGGCTCGTGTGCCGCCACCCGTGGACCGTGACGATCCTCTCGCTGGCGCTGACCGCGGTTCTCGGATGGGAGGCCCTCGGCGTCGGCTTCGATCCCAACATCCTCGCTCTCCTGCCGCGGAACTCCGAGTCGGTCCGGTACCAGAACCGGATGATCCTCGAGTCGAACCTCTCGCCGAACTTCACCGTGGTCGTCGCCCCGGACATCGCGGCGCTCCGCGACATCCGGGATCGCGCCGCCGCCGACCCGGCGATCGAGCGCGTGGACTCCGCGCTCGAGCTGATGCCCGACGACCCCGCCGCCTCGCGCGCCGCGGTCTCGGATCTGCGCGCCTTCCTCGACGGCGTGAAGCTCCCCTCGAAGGTCGCCGCCGCCAATCGGCCGGCGCTCGAGGCCTCGTTCCGGCGGCTCGAGGAGGCCTTCGCGCAGGCGGGGGAGGCCGCGTTCGGCGCCGGCCTCGGCGCTCTCGCCGGCCCGCTCGAGGGGGCGCGCGCGGAGGCGGAGTCGGCGCGCGCGCAGGTCGCCGCCGCCCCCCCCGGCAGCGAGGCGGCGTGGGAGGACGGGGAGCGAAGGCTTCTCGCGTGGGCGGGCCGTGCGCTCGAGGATCTGAGGCGCGCCTCCCGGACCGAGCCGCCGGCCCCCAAGGACCTTCCGGCCGAGGCGCGCGATCACTTCGTGAAACAGGACGGCCGCTTCTTCGCGTACGTCTACCCGAAGGGAAACGTCTTCGATCCCCCGTTCCTCGACAGGTTCGTGGCGGGGAGCCGCCGGCTCTCCGCCGACGCGCTCGGCTTTCCGATCGTCTTCCAGAGCATGACCGGCCGGATCACCTCCGGCTTCCACCGGGCGGCGACGGCCGCCGGGATCCTCGTCCTGGTGCTCCTGTACGCGAAGTTCGGCAACGTGAAGGACACCTTCCTCGCGCTCATCCCGAAGCTGATGGGGGTGGTGTGGATGATGGGAGGGATGCGCCTCCTGGATCTCTCTTACAACTTCGCGAACCTCGTCGCGATCCCCCTCATCCTCGGCGTCGGGATCGACACCGGGGTGCACATCATCCACCGGATGCGCGCGGAGGGAGAGGGGGGAATGACGCTCGTCCTCCGGCACACGGGGCGCGCCATCCTCATCGCCGGCCTGACGACGATGCTCGGCTTCGGGAGCCTCGCGCTCGCGTCGCACCGCGGGCTCGCGAGCCTGGGGACGGTTCTCCTCCTCGGCCTCGGCTCGTGCATCGTCACGGCGACGATCGTCCTGCCGAACATGCTCGTCGCCTTCAGGCTCGTGAAGCGGTGAGGCCACCGCGTTATGATGCGCCCGTGGTGCGCCTCCGTTCGCTCCTGCGCCCCCTCCTCGCCGGCGCTCTCGCGCTTGCGGTCTCCGCGCTCGCCGCGGCGACCGGCGCGCGCGTCGCCCTCGTCGTCTGCGCCCCTGGTTTTCCCGGAAACACCGAGCAGGCGAAGCCGACGATGGACGCCCTGGCCGGCGAGATCACCAGGGCCGCGTCCCTTCCCGGAGGCGGCGCGATGGAGGCGGCCTACTACGAGACCGAGGAGGGGGGGATCGCACGGCTCGGCAGGGGAGACGCCGGGCTCGCACTCGTCCCCCTGCCTTTCTACCTCAGGCACGCGCGCGATCTGGCGCTGGCGCCGAAGCTCCAGGTGGTCCAGGAGAAAGGGGCGACGCAGGTCTGGAGCCTCGTGGCGAAGAAGGGATCGATCCCGCGGGCTGCCGCCCTCGCGAGGTGGGAGGTCACCGGAGTTCCGGGGTACGCCCCCGCCTTCGTCTCGGCTGTCGCGCTCGGCGGCTGGGGATCTCTTCCGGCGGACGCGAAGATCACCTTCACCCCGCGCCCGCTGTCGGCGCTGAGGCGGGCGGCCGCGGGGGAGAAGGTGGCGGTCCTCCTCGACGGCGAGCAGACCGACGCGCTCGCCTCGCTCCCCTTCGCCGCGGATCTCGAGGTCGTCGCGCGCTCGAACTCCCTCCCCGGAACGCTTCTCTGCTCGGTCGGTGATCGCGTCGCCGGGGCCGATCTCTCGAAGCTCCTGGCCGCCCTCGCGGGCCTGTCCGGATCGCCTTCGGGGGTCGCCGTCCTCAAGGAGCTTCGGATGAAGGGGTTCGAGCCCGCCGATGCCGCCGCCCTCGACGCGCTCCTCAAGACCTTCACCGCCCCCGCAGGCCGGTGACGTTTCCTCGCGCTCTCGCCCTCGCCTCCCTCTCCCTCCTCGCGACCCCCGGCTGCGTGAGGGCGCTCCGCGAGCCCCCTCCTCTCGCCACGCTCGGCGGGGCCGACACCCTCGAGCCCGCGGAGACGGCCGTCCCGGAGCTTCTTTCGAGGGCCGAGTTCCTGTATGCTCGCCGGACTCTTCCCAGTGTGCACGACGCCTCCGAGACCTGGCTTGCGGCCGCCCGGGGCGACGCGAACCGCATCGAGGGCCTCATCGGGGCGGCGCGCGCCGGCGTGTGGCTCGCCGATCACGAGACGACGGGGAAGGGTCGGGAGGAGGCCGCGACACTCGCGGTGCAGTCGGCCCAGTGGTGCGGGCGGACGGCCCCGGGGAGCGCCGCGTGTGATTTCTGGCTGGGGGCGGCTCTCGGAGTCCAGGCCCGGGAGCGGCGGACGACGGCTCTCGACGCGCTGCCGAAGATCGAGGCGGCGTTCCAGAGGGCGGCCGCGGCCGACCCCGGGATGGAGGAGGGGGGGCCCGATCGAGCGCTCGCGCTGCTCTACGCGAGGGCGCCCGGCTGGCCGGCCGGTCCGGGGGATCCGGACCTCGCGCTCGAGCACGCGCGGAAGGCGGTGGAGCTGAGACCGGATTTCGCGCCCAACCACCTCGCGCTCGGGGAGGCGCTGGCGGGAACGGGGGACAGGGCGGGGAGTCGGGGGGAGTACGAGCGCGCGCTCGATCTGTCGCGCGACGCCCTGCGCGGTGGGGACGCGGAAGCGCGGGAGTGGATCGAGGAGGCCGAGAAGGCGCTCAGGTGAACGCGGCGCGCGACGCTGTGCTCCTCATCGTCATAATTCCGGTCGCGTGGTTCTTAGTGTCGATCGTCAAGGGAGTGGCGGTTGGCCGATTGAGACCGTCGCTGCTCGTCACCCACTTTCTGTTCGGGCTCCTGGGCGCGCTCGCGTTCCTCGCGTACGGGTTGACGAGGGGATGCAGGTAGCGACGGAATCTCACAGTGGGGAGGATGACCGAACATGCGCGCCGGCCACGCCGACGATGTGCACAGGCGATCATTGGACTTCGTATTGCCCAAGCGCCCCGCCCGCGCTCATCGGGAATCGCGGGTCGGAGCTCAACGAGGATGCCTGGCGAACATGAACCGTTGCGCATTCATATGAATCGATGGAGAGCACACGGGAAGAGTCACCACTCAGGAGAGTGAACCTGGTGAAGGCGGCGCGGGTGGATGTCGCGTGTCTAGTTGTTGCCGTGGCACTGTCGCTGCGTCGGTGGGCGCACGGAAGTAGCCTTGAAAGTGCGCTCGTCATTTCAGGCGCGGCGCTCCATCTAAGCATTCGGATTGCGGCAAGATCGTCGCGGCTTGAGCGGTTTCGGGGCGGCCTACACGCCGTCGGGGGACTCACTCGATCTCTCCTCATCGCAGGCATTCTCTGGGAGGCGGTCAGTGCTCCTTCCTGAAGTGTCTCGTACAAACTGGCGCTCTCGCGACATGTGAATACCGCGCGGCCATGGAACAGTTTGGTCATCCCTTGGGCGCGGAGGACTTCATGCGAATTCTGAACGGAGACCGCCAGGATTCTCGGACTGGACGGTGACGCGTCCAACTGATCAGCCCCCGCCCCCTCTACCCCCAGATCTCCCTGAACATCTTCAGCATCGCCGCCCACGACTTCGCGTCCGCGTCGGCGTCGTAGGCGAGCGCGGCCATGCCGGCCTTCGCGGCGTCGGGGTTCGTGAAGCTGTGCTTGGCCCCCGGATACGACACCACCTCGAACTTCGCCCCCGCCTCCGCCATCTCTTTCTTGAACGCCTCGACCGTCGCCGCCGGGACCATCGGGTCGTCCTCGCCGGTGAGGACGAGGATCCGCGCCTTCACCATCCCTTTAGCCGCGGGAGTCTTCGTGCCGATCGCGCCGTGGAAAGTCACCACGGCCGCGAGGTCCGCCCCCGCGCGCGCCTGACCCATGACGACGCTCCCGCCGAAGCAGTAGCCGATCGCGGCGATGCGCGAGGGATCGACGTGAGGATCTTTCTTCAGCTCCGAAAGCGCCGCGTTGAAGCGCGCGGTGACGACCTGCGGATCTTTCGTCGCCTCCGCCACGAAGGCCTGGGCGTCCGCCGGATGCGTCGCGACCTTTCCCTTGCCGTACATGTCGAGGGCGAACCCGACGTACCCCGCCTCGGCAAGCCTTCGGGCCTGGTTCCGCGCGTGCTCGTTGTGCCCCCACCACTCGTGAACCACGAGGACGCCGGGGCGTTTGTCCTTGAGGGCGTCGTCCCACGCGACGAACCCCTGGAGGACCGTCTCACCCTGCCGGTACTCGATCTCGCGCGTCATCACGGCGGCGCGCGCCGGCGCGATCAAGGCCACGAGCACCGTCGCGACCAGCCATGTCATCCCTTTGCGCATGATTCACCTCCTCGCGCGCATTCTTGCACGCCTCCCGTTATCTCCGCCTCCCCGGTTTCACGCCATCACGAGTGACACCGCGCGGCTCGCGCCGCTGGCGGACACGACGCCGGCCGCGCCGGCCACAACTGAAAGGGGAGGAGCCACCATGCGCATCCGCACGCTCACCCGCGTCGCCGCCGCGGCGCTCGTCATCCTGGCGAGTCCGGCCGCCCGCGCGGTCCAGATCGCGCCGTACCAGTGTCCCGAACAGCTCACGAACGAGACGAAGATCAGCCCCTCCGACGGGAACCTCGGAGGGTTCTTCGGCCAGGCGGTGGACGTCGACGGGGACTTCGCCGTCGCGGCGGCGCCCGGGGACGACGACGACGGCGTGCCGAACGCCGGCGCGATCTACGTCTACCACAAGGATGCGGGCGGCGTCTGGAACCAGGAGGCGAAGCTGAGGCCGCTGCCGTCGCAACTGGGGGATCTCTTCGGCCAGTCGGTCGCGATCAGCGGCGACACGGTCGCGGTCGGCGCCCCCGGGACGACCCTGGCCGGTCTCCCGCGCACCGGCGCCGTCTACGTCTACCGGCGCAACGTTGCGGGGATCTGGGGCCTCGAGGCGTTCGTGACCGCGATCGATCCCGGGCCCCAGATCGGGCCCATCGGCGACCAATTCGGGTTCGCCGTCGATCTGCGCGGCGACCGGCTCGTGGCCGGAGCGACGAACGACGACGACATCGCGTCGGACGCGGGGGCCGCGTACGTCTTCGACCGCACGGGGACGACCTGGACGCAGACCTCCAAGCTTCACGCGGGGGACGGAGCCGGAATCGACTCCCGGTTCTACGGGAACGACGTCGCCGTGGACGGGAACACGATCGTCGTCGGCATCACACACGATCACACGCTGGGGCTCGACGCCGGCGCGGCGTACACGTACGCCTTCAACGGGACGTCATGGATCGAATCGAAGATCTTCGCGGCGGACGGCAAGGCATTCGATGTCTTCGGGCGGAACGTGGCGGTGAGCGGCACGTTCCTCGTCGCCGGCGCCTACGGCGACGACGACAGTCCGGCCGGCTCGCAGCAGCTCTTCAAGGGAGCCGCTTACGTCTTCGAGAGGAACGGGGCGGGCGCCTGGATCCAGAAGGCGAAGCTCGTGGACCCGAACGGCGGGAACCAGGACTACTTCGGGACGCAGGTCGCCATCGCCGGCTCGACGGTGATCCTCGGGAACGAGGAGCTCCCGTCGGCTTTCGGCCACGCGCACGCCTATCGGAGAAATCCCACGACGGGCGCGTGGCAGCTCCTGGCGCACTTCCAGTCGAGCGACATCGCCCCCGGTGACGGGTTCGGCATCGCGGTCTCGGTACGTGGGAAGACCCTCATGGTCGGGGCTTTCGGCGACGACGGGGTCGCACCGAACTCCGGGTCGGTCTACTTCTACGACGTCGTGGCGATCTGCCCGACGGTACCCTGAAACTCCGGAACGGTTATCTCCGGCGCGCGGTTTTCGCGCCTTCGAGGGTGACGGGGTGCGGGTCGGTCGTTCCCGGTGTCTCCGGGAGAAAAGGTGGGGGAGATGGGCGCACGAGGGGGTCGAGTGAGAGCAGGCGGGTCGCTGGCGTGGGCGGCCGTCCTCGCCGCTTGTCTCGCCGGAACGGGGGTGGCGATCGCGCAGGAGGAGGAGCCGGTCCCCTGCGGGACTCACCAGAGGTGGGTCGCCTCCGGCTCCCCTTCCTCAGGCCTCGCGCTGGACTCGCTCGGGTGCCAGAGGAACGGGTCGTGCGACGACCCAAACATGCGCGACCAGCACATCCCCTCCTCCTCGGCCCCCGTGACGGCGGTCACACTCCAGATCAACGTCTTCTGCAATGACGCGGGGACCTCCTGCCGCGCGACGCCCGCCCTGGTGACGAACGCGATGACCTTCCTGAACATCGACTACGCCGACCTGAACCATCAGGGGGTCGACTCGAGGATCCGCTTCATTCCCTTCGTCCGGTTCATCAACGATTCCCGATTCATGACGCTGACGAACTTCAACTTTCCGAACCCCGACGACTTTCCGATGAAAGATCTGTACGCGCGGAGCCCGCAGACCCTCCTGAACGTCTACGTCACCGACATGAGCCCGTCGGTCACCGGGCTCCGCGGACTCTCCACCTACCCGTGGGATCCCCTCGCCCTCCAGCCGCACGGAGGCATCGTCGTCGACTTCCGCGAGTTCGGTCTCGGCCGCGCCGTGCTCACGCACGAGATCGGGCACGCCCTCGGCCTCTACCACACGCACCGTGGTGGGACGACGGCGGAAGGGGAGTCGCAGTGCGGCCCGTGCTGGGAGAACCAGCACCAGGTTACGAGCCTCGCCGCGGACTTCGTCGGCGATTTCTGCCGCGACACCTTCGCGACCGATCCGACGTTCTGCGCGACGTCGGGCCTCATCAACCCGTGCTTCCTGAACGGAGGCGCTTGGACGTCCCTGGGATTCGACTTCGAGAATTTCATGGGCTTTGGGGCGCTGAACGGACCCTGCCGCGATCACTTCACCTCTCAGCAGCTGGGGCGGATGCACTGCTGGCTGCGGGACGCCGCGCCGGGGTGGATCAGCGGCGAGGCCGATACGTGTGCGGCGGCGGGGACGATTCTCCCGGGGCGCAACTTCGGCACGACGTTCGGCGCGACATCGACGATCCCGGCGATCGAGTCGAGGTGCGACAACGGGACCGACGACCTCCCCGACGTGTGGTACCGCTACGTCTCGGCCGCCGGCGGCCCGGTCACGCTCTCGATGTGCGGGACGTCGGCGTCGTTCGATTCGCAGGTGTCGGTGCACACCGACTGCGGGGCGCCCTTCCTGGCCGAGGTCGGCTGCTCGGAGGACTACCCGAACTGCGGCACGTTCGGCGCGCAGGCCCGGATGACTTTTCAGGCGGTGGCGGGACAGCCGTACTTCGTCAGGGTCACCTCCGACAGCGCGGCGCGCGGCGACTTCGAGCTCCTGCTCTGCGAGACGGGGAGCTCGGGGTGCGAGCCGCCCCCGAAGATCCGGCGGGCGGGCGCGCCCTGAACGGTCCGGCTCTCCCCGCGACCCCATCTGGTATCCTCGCTCCGGGGCCGAACGGCGCAGGGTTAGCCCCGGGAGCGCCGTACCCGAGGGGGACCGGCCGGATGCTCGAAGGGAATGAGCCGCCGCACGCGGGGGAGATCACGGTCCTCCTCGCGCGGTGGGGCGGGGGTGACGCGGCGGCGCTGGGCGAGATGATGCCGCTCGTCTACGCGGAGCTGCGGAAGATCGCCGGCCTGTCCATGCGGCGCGAGCGCGCCAATCACACGCTCGAGCCGACGGCGCTCATCCATGAAACCTACCTCCGCCTGGCGCGCGGGATCCCGCAGGAGATCGAGGACCGGCGGCATTTCTTCGCCCTCATGGCTCGGCTGATGCGGCACGTGCTGGTGGACCACGCCCGGCGGATCGTGGCCGGCCGGCGCGGAGGAGGAGCGCGTCGCGTTCCCCTGGAACAGGCCCCGTCGCAGACGGCGGACGGCCTCATCGATCTCGTCGCGCTCGGGGAGGCGCTCGACGTCCTGCGCGCCCTCGACGAGAGGAAGGCCCGCGTGATCGAGCTACGGTTCTTCGCGGGGCTGGACGTGGAGGAGACGGCGGACGTCCTCAAGGTGTCCGTGCCGACGGTCGTCAACGACACGCGCATGGCGCGCGCCTGGCTCTGCGATCGGATGCTCCGGGACTCGCCTCCGTGACCCCCGAGCGCTGGAGGCAGCTCGAGTCGCTCTTCCTCGAGGCGACGGCCCTCCCGCCCGCGGAGCGGATCGGCTTCGCCGCGCGCCGGTGCGCGGCGGACCCGGTGCTCGGCGAGGAGCTCGCGCGGCTGATCCGCGCGGAGGCGCGGCCTCCCGAGTACCTCGAGTCGATCGTGCGGGACGGAGCGGCCACCATGACCATTGCCCTCGCCGCCTCGCGACTAGGATCGCGCGTGGGCCCTTACCGCCTCACGGAGATCCTCGGCGAGGGGGGGACGGGGACCGTATTCCTCGGGCGTCGCGACGACGCGCAATACGAGGCCGTCGTCGCGATCAAGCTCCTGCACTCCGGCATCTCGCACCGGGTCCTCCTGGATCGGCTGAAGGCGGAGCGCCAGATCCTCGCGCAGCTCGATCACCCGAACATCGCGCGGCTCTACGACGGCGGGACGACGGACGACGGCGAGCCGTATCTCGTCATGGAGCATGTGAACGGGATCCCGCTCCTCGAGTTCTGCGAGCGCGGCGCCCTCCGCGGGCGCGCGCGCCTCGGGCTCTTCCTCGTCGTCTGCGGTGCCGTCGAGCACGCCCACCGCCATCTCATCGTGCATCGCGACCTGAAGCCCGGGAACATCCTCGTCACCCCTGAGGGGGTGCCGAAGCTCGTCGACTTCGGAGTGGCGAAGCTCCTCGAGGAGGCTCGCCCCGGCGCCGCGGCGGCGGAACGCACGCTCGCCCCGCTCAGGATGCTGACTCCTTCGTACGCCAGCCCGGAGCAGATCCGCGGAGATCCGGTGACGACGGCGAGCGACGTATACTCGCTCGGCGTCCTTCTCTACGAGATGCTCACGGGTTCGAAGCCCTACGCGATCGACCCCGCGATGCCGCTCGCCGAGATCGAGCGGCGGATCTGCAGCCTCGAGCCTCCCCGCCCGAGCGCCGCCACCCGGTCGGCCGCCTCGGGACGCTGGCTTCGGGGGGATCTCGACACGATCGTCCTCAAGGCGCTCCGGAAGGATGCGTCGCGCCGGTACGCCACCGTCGCCGAGCTGCGAGAGGATATCGAACGCTTCCTGACCGGCCATCCGGTGAAAGCGCGCCCCGAGAAGCTGGCGTATGTCGCGGGCAAATTCGTCTCGAGGCACCGGGCGGGGACCGCGCTCGGCCTCCTCGCGATGATCGCGATCACGGCCTCGGCCATCCTGGCGTGGGTTTCCGCCGCCCGCGCGCGCGACGAGCGCGACCGCGCGTCACGCATCGCGTCGATGCTGGTCGGAATGTTCGAGATCGCCGAGCCCGGCCACGGCTCCGAGCTGACAGTCCGCCGTCTCCTCGATCACGCGGCGAAGCAAGTCGAGACCCTCTCGGGGCAGCCTGAGACGCAGGCGTCCCTCACGCAGACGCTTGCCGGGCTCTACGAGAAGAGCGGCGATTTCAAGGAGGCCGCCGATCTTTACGCGAAGGTCCTGGCGCTCCACGAGGAGCGCGGGGCCGACCCCTCGACGATCGCGGCGTCGCTTCACCAGCTCGCGCGCGCGGTTGCCCGGGGGGGAGGGTACGCGCGCGCGGCCGCTCTCTTCGGACGGAGCCTCGAGATCCGCCGCGCGATCCGCGGCGGCCGCACCCCCGAGGTCGCGTCGACGCTCAACGCACGGGCGCTGGCCCTCCACGAGCTGGGCCGCTTCGATGAGGCGGAAACGCTTTACCGTGAGTCGCTCGCGCTGGACACCGAGCTACTCGGCGCCGGCCACGAGCACACCATGCTCGTCCGGGGAAACCTCGCGCTCCTCCTCCACGACACCGGCAAGCCGGTTGAGGCGGAATCGCTCTACCGCGCGATCCTCGCCTCGATCGAGTCGAGCGCGTCGGGAGGAGGCGACGAGCAGGAGGCCGAGATGCGCGACGGTCTAGGGCTCGCCCTTTTCGCTCAGGGGAGGTTCGAAGAGGCCGCTGGGGCGGCCTTGCAGGCGCTCGAGATCCGCCGGAAGCTGTACGGAGCCGAGCATTACCTCGTCGCCCGGTCGATGAGCCACCTGGGGGTCGCGCTCGTCCGACGGGGACGGCTCGCCGAGGCGGAGGCTCTCGTGGCACCGGCCGCCGACCAGCGTCGCCGGCTCCTCGGCGAGAGGCACATGGAGTACGCCGAGAGCCTGGTGGCGGAGGGGCTCCTCCTGGCGGCCGAGGGGCGCCCCCTTGCCTCGATCGATCTTTTGGATCGCGCCGTCGAGATCTACCGGGTGGCGCTCGGCCCGCGCCACCCTCTCGTGGCGGAAACGCTCGTCGAGCTCGGCCGCTCCCAGCGCACCGCGGGCCGTGAGGACACAGCCTGCCAATCGTTCGCCGCGGCGCGCGAAATCTACTCCGAGCGGGATCCCCGTGCGGCGCAGGCCGGGATCGAGCTCGCCTCGTGCCGCTGACTCAATGTCGCGTGGATCACCCCGCAACGCTCCCCATCGTCGCAACTGTTACACCCGCGGGAGCGAGGTGCTTCGCCATCGCCTCGCGGGCGCGCTCGACGTGGGCCTGCATCGAGGCGCGAGGGGTCGCAGGCGGCGCGAAGATCACCATCCAGAGCGACGTCGTCGAGGGAGTGACCGACGTCCGCAGCGAGTCCGACGTCGGGTTTCCGAACGGCCCCGTCTCGTCGCAGAGGACCGGCCGTCCCTCGAGGTTCACGTCGTCCTTGCGGATCCCGGGATACGACTCGCCGCGTTTCCCGCGCCGCAGCGTGACATTCCCCCGGATCTTCCCGACGTCGTAGAGGCCGATCGGGAGGAGGAAGATGAGAGAGCAGAGGGTGCAGACGTCGACCGCGTTGAGGATCTTCGGCATCGGCTTCGCCTGAAGGGCGCGGCGCACGAGCGCCTCGGAGGAGGGGCGCGTGTGCGTCGGGTCGATGCCGAAGGCGCGGTACAGCTCGCGCGCGGGGGCGAGCCCTTCGATCCCGCCCGGCGGCTTCCCGGCGTGCTGCGCGACCAGCCGGCTGCACTCCTCGACGATTTCGGCGGTGAGGGCGTCGCCCGCCGCGCCGACGGCGACGGGCTCGGCCCGCACGAGGCCGAGGAGCGGGCGGACGGGGAGGTCGGTGGAATGCTCGAACGCGACGGGGTCAATCATCGAGACCCAGTCTGAGTCAAAGCTTGAGCCTGCCTCCCGAGCCCTTGGATCGGCTTGGCGGCGACGTGTCGGCCTTCTTGAACTGCTTTCCGCACCATTCCATCCACGCTTGCGGATCCTTCCCCGTGCCGACCGGCAGAGCGCCGGCTACGTGCTCTCCCAGGGCGCGATACGCCTCGAACTGGTCGTCGTCGAAGAACTGGTCCGCCGTGGTCTGGTGGGGAAACGCCGGGTTCGCGTCGCGGTAGCTCCTCACCGTCACCGCCTCGTCGCCGGTGACCGACGTCTTCAGGTAGATCAAGTACCCGGTCTTTGCGACCAAGTCGGGATCTCCCGATTCGGGAGAACTCGTGCACTGAGGATAGTCGATCTTTCCGATAGCGATGTGGGACGTACTCAGTTTCGGGTCCCCCTTCGGCCGAATCTCGTTCGGGTCGATGGTGACTTTGATGTTCTCGTCGATGTTGATCATCTGGATCGCTGCGGAGAGCTCCGCCATCGCGTACCCGGGGTCGCACCCGGCGTCGGAAGCGATGATGATGTCGCATCGCCTCTGGAGCAATGGGTAGATGCCGACGTTATCCCCAGTGTGCCCTCCGTCCGAGAGGTGAACCATCTCGCGCTCCGCGTCGGTCTGCGCCATCATCTCGTGGAAGAGCCACTTGGGCCAGAAGACGATTTCCCACGCGCGCTCGAACTCAAGAAGGGCGGCGTGGGATTTCTGGATCTGCCGCATCTTTGTCGCAAAGAAATTCAATTTGGTTTCAGCCGGAGGTTCCGGGTCTTCTTCCTCGTGCGCCCCGGTGTACTTTCCAGGGTTGGTCATCCACTGACCGAGTCGCGCGTTGAGAACGGTCATGAGAAACGCCGCAGCGGTGTTTGTGTAATACCCCATGGCCGGAGAAGCCGCGGCCCCCGAGATTGTCATCGCACGGGCAAGATCGGTACGCCCATCGCGGTATTCCTTGGTCTGGACGTAGCCGGTCGTGGTCGATCCGCAGTAGTACTTTGAGAAAAGGAAGTGATCGGACTTCCGCGTACGGCGTGTGAGGTCGTTCGAGCCGGCGAGATTTAGGGCGCACACGATCAAATGGTACGGCCCGGCGCTTCCACTGCGGGTTTCCTCTCCGGGGTTGTCGTGGAGCTCGACGAGATTCATCATCCTGTCGTCGCGAAGAACCACTTCGCCTACGGCCGAGTCACCGACCGTCTCGGGATGAGTCCGTGTGGGACTGTGGTCGCGAAGGACTCCTTCGGTCTCGCCCGCCTTGCCGTCCGTTTTCAGATAGGCCTCACCCAACCTGTCGCGATAAAAGGTGTGCGGTGACACGCGATTGAAATTCACCAGGATGCCGAGGGCGAGGAAGGCCAGCGCGGCTGCGACCAGCGGGACAGAGAATTCGCGCACGCCAATCGTTCCGCCCGAGTTCCACACGATTAGGCTGGAGAGACCGATCAGGGTCACGAATACGAGCACGACGACCAGCAAATTGAGCGCGGCACCCCGAGCGGCACTCAGCAGGCGGTCGAGCGTGCCCGATGGAGCCTCTCCCGCCGTCGCGGGGGATGGGAGAAGGAACTTCCCGGCGAGAAGCGAGAGGAAAGCGCTCAGAGGGCCGTACCACTTGCCGGCGTCGAAGCGGCAGGCCGCGGCCACGAGGAACGGCGTGATCGCGAACAGGAGGGCTCCGTAGAACGAGTAGAGCGCGATCGCCTGCATCGACGCGAAGACGGAGCGAAACGTCGGCGACCATCTCTCTTTTCCCCTCGCGAAGAACGGATACGCGACGAGCGCCGCGATGCGCGCCCCGAGGAAATAGAAGGCGGGAATGAGCAGCCAGCCCGGATGACCATCGACCGGGACCCGCTGCCGCTCCGACTCTGAGCCGGCCCCGGTCGGGCCGCCTCGGGACTGATCGGTGGCCCCGGGCCCCGTCGCGGGCGCTGCCGCTGGCGTCGTTCCACTCTCGTCCATGCAGCAACAGGAGCCCGGATTGACAGGGGGCGCCTGACCGGGGGGCCTCGGAAACCTGTTCTCGTATTCCGACCGGAGATCCCTCAATTCGGCCGCGCCCGAGGGTGAGGCGGCGTCCGAGTGAATTCTGTCATAGAACGGCGTGAACGGGAGCAAGCATGCCAGCGCGAACCCGGCGAAGAAGATTCGATTAAACCTGTACCGCAGGAATTGCTCTTCGCGCGAAGAGTCGCTCGATCTCTCGGTCTGATTGGGGATCCGCCCGAATCTTGCCGAGTACGCCCCGACGGAGATCAACGCCATGAGACCGGCTCCGATCAGCGATGCGGTGATCTGCGGCGCGACGCTTTCGAACTCCGGGTGTGGCAGCAGCAGGAACCCCGCTCCGCGCCACCCCAGGTTGCGGTTGGTCGACCAGAGGAAACCCCACATGCCGTCTCCGGCAATCAGCCATGTGTAGCCGACGATTCCCGCGGCGACCGTGAGCGCGAGCATGATGAAAACGAGGAGAGACAGGATCATGTTGCTCACCTCGTTTCCGATCGCCCGGAGAGTCTCGATCGACAGCATTCGCCGGCGGACGATGAGGAAGTCACCGTGCTTGCGGAGGTGGTGCACCTGATCGCGATCCAGGAAGGGCATCGTGGCATTCGCGGGCAGCCGCGACAGCAGCGACGAGAGGCACGAGCCGATGTACCCTCCGCCCGAGACCGTGCTCATGTAGTCGATGAACTTGAAGGCGCCGCCCACGGCGAGCCGCTGGAGGACGCCGAGGTTGAATGTAGCCGACCGGATGCCGCCTCCCGAGAGGGCCAGCCCGACCCGGAGCGCTTCGCCGTTCGCCGGCTCCGGCACTCCAGCAGCCTGGCGTCGGGACCTGAGGTAGTCCCTTTCGGCTTTCCGCACCTTCCGGGGGAGTAGCAGTCGTCCGCGCAGAAACTCAGGTGTATTCAATGTCATCTCCGAGGACAAAATGCGACATTATGAGACATGACAAGTTCAACACAGTATAAACTATTTTTTTCGTTGACAACACCCCGCTCATCGCCGATAGTCAGGTCCTCACCCTTGGGGCGACCGGTCGCGTGTGGCGGCCGAGCCGCGCTCGGGTCCGGGGAGGTCTTCGATGAATCGTGCGGCTGGCATCATCACCATTTCACTCGTGCTCGTGATCTGTGGAGCGTCTCTGGGTCCAAGGACGATCGCGGCGTCACCGAACGACGGCAGGAGCTGCCAACTCAAGTCGGCGGAGGTCTGCGAGACGGTGTGCCAGTCGAGCTGCGCGATCGAAGCCGTGGACGCAAACACGAGCTGCCTGAGCGCGTGCGACGCGACGTGCGACGCCGATCCCAACACGGCGACCGACTGCAAGAAGAAGTGCGGGCCGTCCTGCACTGTCGATGTCGCCGCATTCCATCAATCGTGCGATGAGGAGTGCGTGGCCGTCTGCCGCAAGTCCGGCAAGAAGGCGGCCGGATGGCTGTACAGCGACTGGGACAACTCTTGCCGGAGCGTCTGCACCCGCGCATTCCCCGCGGATGCGGTCAACGAATTTGTCAGCGATCCAAACAAAGATCCCAACAGCGGTACACCCGGCGATTCACAGAAGCCGAGTTGTCGCGAGAACTGCCTCGCCGACTGCAAGAACGACAAGCCCGGCTTCCGCGGCTGGCTCCGATCCATCAACGATGGTCGGGAGAGGTTCGAGGCCACGGCGTACACCGGGTTCGCGATCGACACGTTCGCGGCGGGAGAGGTCAATAGCTACATCAATCCGAACGATTCGAGCCAGGTGAAGGAGCGAGCCGTCGCCGGTTTCGATTTCGCGTACCGTCTCGTCGGCAATGCAGGGGGCTCGCAACAGGTGTGGTTGTTCGGGGAGACGGTGCATGGCGTCCGCAGTGCCGAGACCGACTGCGGGAACCCGAACAACGCCAAGGCGCTTCCGGCCTGCCACTCGGGTCAGTTCCCGAGCGCGACAGGCGGGCTCGGCATCATCCGCAACGCGACGAGCCTCGAGGCGTTCGCAGGCCTTCGGTACGAGTTCTTGAGGCTCCAGGACAGGTGGAGCCCCCATCCCGCGAGCCTCTATCTCAAGGCGCAGGCGGGATTCCTCACGGTCGCGGGAAACGGCGGCGACGTCATCGACGTGCGGCATGTGGCGCTCGGTGTCGTGGCCACGAACGGGCGGTATCAGGACTCGTACTTCGAAGCCGGGGCCGGGCGCACGGATCTATTTCAGTTCCACCCCGGCCGGCGATTCAAGGTCGACGGGTACCTGACCTGGCGTCCTCGGACGGCCTCCGGTCGGCGGCCGCTCGTCCAGCCATTTGGTGAGATGACCGTGGACGCCGACCTCGGCCCCGGCTCGGACAGCATCCAGACATACGTCGGCTTGAACTTCGATCTCGACGAGCTGGGCTGGAAGTAGGACCCCCAGGCACCGCAGCCACGCTCTCGAAGCGGCCCCCCGGACTCCTCCCCGGGGGGCCCAAACCCCTGACCCTCCGCGATTTCTCGTCTATCGGGCCCCCGCGGCTCGATCGGGGCCTCCCGCCCGGACTTGCGACCAAACCCCGGGCTGATGCATCTATGAGGGCGTGATGACGTCGGCGTTCACCATCACGACGGACGAAATCGTCGTGACCCGCGCCCGGGCGGGCGACCTCGAGGCCCTCGAGTCCGTCTACCGGACGTTCGAGGGGCCGGTCTTCAACCTCGCCCGGCGACTCTGCCGCAATGCGGAGGACGCGGAGGACGTCATGCAGGAGACGTTCATCGAGGTGATGCGCAGCATCCACCGGTTCCGAGGGGACGGTCCCCTGGCCGGATGGATCCGGAAGGTCGCGGCGAGCAAGGCGCTCATGAAGCTGCGTCGCGGCCGCACCCGGATGACCGAGGCCCTCGACGACGACCTCGGGGATCCGGCGACGGGATCGGCGTCGGCCTCGGGGTGGCTCTCGGGGCTCTCCCACGACCGGATCGATCTCGACACGGCGCTCTCGACTCTGTCGGACACCGCGCGCAGCGTCGTCTGGCTCCACGACGTGGAGGGGTACACGCACGAGGAGATCGCCGAGCTGATGGACAGGACGCCGAGCTTTTCGAAATCGCAGCTCGCGAGGGCGCACGGGCGCCTGCGGCGCTGCCTGACGACGGGGAAGGAAGAAGAGGTCTGACAATGCACGCGACACTGGAACAGCTCCTGGCCGTGAGGGACGGGGAGGCCGCGCCCGGGACATCGGCGCACGTTCTGGCCTGCGCCGCCTGCGCGGGCGAGGTCGAGAGGCTGCGGCGCACCGCGGCCGCGCTCCGGGCGCTCCCCGAGATTCGCCCCGCGGCGGATCGGTGGCCCGCGGTCCGGGCGGCCTTCGAGGCCCGGCAGCGCCGCAGGAGGATCGAGTGGATGGGCGGCGCCGCCCTCGCTCTCGCCGCGTCGCTCACGCTCGTCGTCGTCGCCCCCCGCGCCCTCCGGACGATGCTCATCCCGACCACCGCACCTCCCACCGGAAGCGTCACCCGCACGGGCGCCGTGGGTTCGGAGCAGCTCGACGCGCTGGTTCGCCGATCGCAGCGGCTCGAGGCCGAGCTGCGAGGGGGAGAGCCCCAGGGGCGCGTCATCGACGCGGGGACGGCGAGCACGGTGGCCGACCTCGAGGACTCCATCGCCCTCATCGACGCCCGCCTCGCGTCGGCGCCGGCCCGCCGCGCCAGCTCGAGCGACGTGATCGGTCTCTGGCGCGAGAGGGTGCGCCTCATGAACGCGCTGGTCGACACGCACGACGCCCGTCCGGTCTACGCAGGTCTCTGACATGCCCACACCCAGACGTCACAGGAGTCTCCCGATGAACTCTCTCAAGCGAATCGTCGCGGTCGCCGCCTTCCTCGGCGCCGCGCTCGCGGCCCCGGCCATCACGGCGGGCGAGGCCTCAAGCGGAGATGCCGACGCGCGGGCGCAGCGGCGCGCGCGCGAGGCGGTCATGCGCGAGCTGGAGGATCAGCTCCGGGCCGCGCAGCTCCAGATGAAGGACGCCGCGCGCCGCCTCGCGGATCTCCAGGTTCAGCTCGACGCGGAATCCCAGAGCTCCGGCCGCGAGCGGACGCGGGCGTACGCCTGGCGCGGCACGGGGGGCTCGGGGAGCGCCTCGGGAAGCGGCACCGGCGGCTCGTGGAGCACGTCGTGGAGCGGCTCGTGGGGGAACCGCGCGGTCCTCGGCGTCGTGGTGCGCACGGCCGACGATGGAAGCGGCGGAGCCGAAGGGGCCAAGCTCGAGGCGATCACCCCCGGGGGCCCGGCGGAGCAGGCGGGGCTGAAGGCGGGCGACGTCATCACGTCGATCCAGGGAGTCAGCCTCGTGAGGAAATCCGGCGAGGCGCGGGTGCGCGCGCGGGATGACGCCGACGAGGACACCGCCGATGGGGACACCGACATCGACGAAGCCCGGCGCCTCTACTCGTCCGCCCTCCTGATCCGCGAGGTCTCGAAGCTCCACGACGGGGACAAGGTCGCGATCGAGTACTTCCGGGGCGGAGAGAAGCGCACGGCCACCGTCGTCGCCCGCGAGATCCCATCGACGTTCAAGATGATCGGCCCGCTCGCGCAGCTCGCCGGGCCCGGCACGCGCATCGAGATCAACGCCATCCCGGCGCCCGAGGTGCCGCCGACGCCGGTGACGCCGGAGGCCCTCTCGTCCGCCGCGCTGGCGGCGATCGCCCCCCTCGGCTCCTGGTCGCAGATGGAGCTGGTGGCCCTCAATCCGGATCTCGGCTCGTACTTCTCGACGGATCGCGGCGTCCTCGTCGTGCGCGCGCCGCGCGACGGCGCGCTCAAGCTGAAGGGGGGGGACGTCATCCTCCAGGTGGACGGCGAGGCCGCGGAGTCTCCGTCGAGCGCCATGCGGCTCCTCAGGTTCGGCCGCGCGAGCGAGCCGGTCCAGGTCCTCGTGCTCCGCAAGGGGCAGAAGCTCACGGTGTTGACCGATCCGGCGGCCGCGCCGGCGGCGGCGCCCGGGCCGCGACCCCGGCGCGTGGCCGCTCCCCGCGCCCCCGCGCCGCCCCCTCCGCCTCCGCCGAAACCGGGAGGCGCCGGCAACGATCTCTAGGCTCTCGGGTCCGCGCGGCCTTGTGGTACCATGACGCCTCGACCGGAGCCCGGCGCGGTGGACCCGTCATGAAGAAGTTCGACTTCGAGGCCGGAAAGAGATTCCGCAAGGAAGGCGAGATCGTCGAGGCGCTGCGGTGCTTCCGCGCGGCGCTCGACGAGGATCGCGACTCGGTCGAGACCTACCTCGAGCTCGCCGCCACGTACATCCTCGCGTTCGAGGGCTCGGGTGACCCGCTCTGCCTCGATTCGGCCAGAAAGGTCTGCCTGGCCGGCCTCAAGCGCGATCCCAGCGAGAAGCAGCGCCTCCATCTCCTCGGCATCCAGGACCGGATCGAAGATCTGATCCTCGATTCCGAGAAGGCCGAGGCCGACGCGATGTCCGATGCCATGGACGCCGGCGCCGTCTCGATTCCGGAGCCCGGCCCGGGGGACCTCTCGTCCGACGCAGCTCTCGAGGACGACGAGCTCGAGGGGCCGGACGAAGAGCGCGGCCACTGAATCGCCCTTAGACACCCCATCACGATTCGACCAGGAGCATCCGTGACCTCGAAGCGCCTCGCCGCCCTCACGTTGCTGACCATCGCGTTCGCCGTCGCGGCGTCCCGGCATGCCGCCGCCGTCCCCGACAAGCCCGCACCCGCCGCTCCCGCCATCGTGAAGCCCGAGACGATCGCGCGGGGGAAGTACTTGGCCTCGGTCGGAGGGTGCAGCGACTGCCATTCGCCCAAGGTCTTCGGACCCAAGGGTCCCGCCTCGGATCCGGCCCGATTGCTGTCGGGGCACCCGCAGGGCCAGAAGCTTCCGCCGATGCCCGCGGGTCTCATCGGTCCCAACGGTTGGGGTGCGGTGTGCAACAACGACGGCACGGCGTGGGTCGGCCCGTGGGGGACCAGCTTCGCGATGAACCTCACCCCGGACATGGACACAGGGATCGGGGGCTGGAACGAGGCGATGTTCATCAGGGCGATCCGCACCGGCAAGCACATGGGGGAGGGGAGGCCGATCCTTCCGACGATGCCCTGGGCCGAGTTCGCCGAGATGACCGACTCCGATCTGGGCGCGATCTTCGTCTATCTCAAGTCGCTCAAGCCGGTCGCGAACGCCGTCCCGAATCCGGTGCCCCCTCCGGGCCCCCCCGCGAAGTAGCGGCGGGCTTCAGTCGATCAGCGGCGCGAGCCTCTCGAGGATCGGGCCGTCGGCCGGCGGCAGCGTGAGCCCGGCGATCTCACGGGCGCTGAACCACCCGAGGTCGCGGACGCCGAGGCGTCTCGGCTCGCCGTCGAGACGCGCGAGGTAGGTGAGGAGGAGCACCTGCTTCTCGCCGTAGTCGTGCCAGTTGAAGGCGAAGGGGGCTTGCACCTCGGCCGCGACCCCCAGCTCCTCGCGGATCTCGCGCGCCAGCGCCTGGGGGGGCGATTCCCCCGGCTCCACCTTCCCGCCGGGAAACTCCCAGTGGAGCGCGAGGTGCGCTCCCTCCCCGCGCTGCGTCATCAGGACGCGCCGATCGCGGATCACCACGGCGGCGACGACGGTGATCGTGCGGAAAGGGGCGGCGGGCATCGGGCCATTATAGATGTGGGGGGCGGGGCGGCCGTTGAACCCCCCGCGCCTTTCCTGTAGCTTACGCCCATGATGGTACATCCGAAGAAGAAGGCCGCGCGTCCCAACCCCTCGAGGATCGCAGCCGTCGCCGAGATCGACCGCCTCGCGCCGTACGCGATGCGGGCGGAATCGACGCGCGGGCGCCGCCACCCCGAGAAAGAGCACCCCTTCAGGGGCCCCTTCCAGCGCGACCGCGATCGGATCATCCACTCGCGCGCCTTCCGGCGGCTCGAGTACAAGACGCAGGTCTTCGTCAATCACGAGGGGGATCACTTCCGGACGCGCCTCACGCACAGCATCGAGGTGTCGCAGATCGCGCGCACCGTCGCCCGCGCGCTCGGAGTGAACCAGGATCTCTGCGAGGCCCTCTCCCTTTCGCACGATCTCGGCCACACCCCCTTCGGCCACCTCGGCGAGGAGGTCCTCCACGCGCTGATGATCAAGCACGGGGGGTTCAACCACAACCGCCAGTCGCTCCGGATCGTCGAGTGGCTCGAGGACCGTTACCCCGAGTGGCCGGGGCTGAACCTCACGTACGAGGTCCGCGAGGGGATCGCCAAGCACTCCGGGCCGATCAATCTCAAGCTCGCGCCGGAGTTCGCCGAGTACGGCGCCGCGATCGCCCCGCCGCTCGAGGCGCAGATGATCGACCTCGTGGACGAGATCGGCTACAACCACCACGACGTCGACGACGGCGTGAGATCGGGGCTGTTGCCGGCTGATCGCCTCGCCGCCGACGTCCCGCTCTTCGGCGAGCCGTGGGCGCGCGCCCGGAAGGAATACCCGAAGGCCGCCGACCGGCAGATCGTCGCGGTCGCCCTCACGGGGATGATCGACTACCTCGTGACGGATCTCATCGAGACGTCGCGCCAGCGCATCCGGGCCGCCGGCGTCGCGTCGCTCGACGACGTGCGCGCGCACCCGTCGTGGCTCATCGGCCTTTCCGAGCGCGCGGCCGCGCGGAACGCCGCACTGAAGCGCTACCTCCACGAGCGGCTCTACCGGCATCACAAGATCGAGCGGATGAAGGACAAGTCGCGCCGGATGCTGAAGGCCCTCTTCGAGCGCTACATCGACAACCCGCGGCTCCTCCCCGAGTCCTTCCAGGAGCGGATCGCGCGCGACGGGAGGGAGCGCGTCATCTGCGACTACATCGCCGGCATGACCGACCGGTACGCCCTCGACGAGTACCGGCGGCTCTTCGATCCCGACGCGAAGCCTTGAGCGAGGGTTCCGCGCTCCGGGCCGCCTTCACAGGAGACACGATGATCGATCGAATCCGTGCCGCCGCGGTCGCCGCGGCCCTGGTCGCCGCCACCTCCGCGGCCGGCGCGCAGCCGGTCTCAATTTTCGTCGATGCGTCCGAGGCGCCGCGGAAGATCTTCCACGCGAGGCTGACGGTGCCCGTGGCCGCAGGGCCCGTGACGCTCCTCTACCCGAAGTGGCTTCCCGGCGAGCACGGACCGACGGGGCCGATCTCGGATCTGGCGGGGGTGAAGATCTCGGCCGGCGGGAAGGAGATCGCGTGGCGCCGCGACTCGGTCAACATGTACGCCTTCCACCTCGACGTGCCGGCGGGGGTCGCGTCGATCGACGTCGCGATCGACTTCCTCTCCCCGGCCGCGACGTCGGGCTTCTCGTCGGGGGCCTCCGCGTCGTCCCAGCTCGCCCTGCTGAGCTGGAACCAGCTTCTCGTGTACCCCGAAGGGGCGAAGGGGGACGAGATCCCGTATACGGCGTCGCTCCGCATCCCCTCGGGATGGAAGTTCGCGACGGCCCTCGGCGCCGGGAAGGAGTCCGCGGGGACGATCGAGTTCCCGACGGTGCCGTTGACCTCGCTCATCGACTCCCCCGTCCTCATGGGAGCGCACTTCCGCGTCTACCCGCTGGGTGACGATCTGGGGGCGGCCCACGAGCTGGACGTCGCGGCCGAGGACGAGGCCGATCTCGAGATGCCCGAGACCTGGAAGGCCGGGACGAAGGGGCTCGTCGCCGAGACGGGGGCCCTCTTCGGCGCGCGCCACTACCGGCACTACAACTTCCTCCTGACGCTGAGCGATCAGGTGGCGCACTTCGGCCTTGAGCACCACGAGTCGAGCGACGATCGCGTCCACGAGCGCACCTTTCTCGACGACGAGCCGCGCCTCATCCACACCGGCCTCCTCCCGCACGAGATGGTCCACTCGTGGAACGGGAAGTACCGGCGGCCGGCGGGGCTCAAGCCGGGGAGCCTCGATCAGCCGATGGAAGGCGATCTCCTCTGGGTGTACGAGGGGCTCACCCAGTATCTCGGGCACATCCTGACGGCGCGGAGCGGCTTCCTCACTCCCGAGCAGTACCGCGACAGCCTCGCGATCGTCGCCGCCGATCTCGATCACCGCGCGGGGCGCCAGTGGCGCCCCCTCGCCGACACCGCCGTCGCCGCGCAGATTCTCTACGGCACCGGCGGCGCCTGGACGACGTGGCGGCGGGGCGTCGACTTCTACGACGAAAGCGACCTCATCTGGATGGAGGCCGACACGATCATCCGGGAGAGGACGAAGGGGGCGAAGTCGATGGACGACTTCTGCAAGAGGTTCCACGGCGCCGCGGGCGGCCCCCCGGCGGTGAAGCCGTACAATTTCGACGACGTGGTCGCGACGCTGAACGACGTGACCCCCTACGACTGGAAGGGCTTTCTCAGATCGCGGCTCGACTCGACGGGGTTGAAGGCGCCGCTCGGCGGCCTCGAGGCGGCCGGCTGGCGCGTGGTCTACACCGACGCGATCTCCGAGCGCCTCGGCGCGATCGAGAAGCTCGACGAGATCGTCGCCCTCGACGACTCCCTCGGGATGACGCTCAAGAAGGGGGACGGAAGCGTCGTCGACGTCGTCCCCGGCCTTCCCGCGTACGCGGCGGGGATGGGGCCGGGGATGAAGATCGTCGCGGTGAACGGCCGGAAGTTCTCGAAGGACGTCGTCAAGGAGGCGGTGGCCGCGACGAAGACGTCGACGTCGCCGCTGGATCTCCTCGTCGAGAACGGCGAGTACTTCAAGACTTTCTCGATCGACTACCACGGCGGCGCGCGCTACCCGCACCTCGAGGCGATCCCGGGGAAGCCCGACGTGCTGGGCGACATCATCAAGCCGCACGCCGCGCGTCCCGCGGGCGCGTCGAAGTAGCGCGTCAGGCCCCGGCCCGGTGCCTCCCGAGAAGGTCGCGCGGGTCCACGGCTCCGCGATCCGCTACGTCGAGGCGGGGACGGGGGAGGCGGTCGTCCTCCTCCACGGCCTCGGCGGATCGCGCCTGAGCTTCAGCGCGAACCTCCGCGCCCTCTCGGCGCGCCACCGCGTCGTCGCGGTGGACCAGGTAGGCTTCGGCCGATCCGACAAGCCCCCCCTCGACTACACGTCGGCCACCTTCGTCGATCATCTCTCCGGATTCCTGCGCGAGACCGGGATCGACAGGGCGTCGCTCGTCGGCAACTCGCTCGGCGGGGAGGTCGCGATGCGCTTCGCCCTGAGGTGGCCCGGGCGCGTGGCCCGGCTCGTGCTCGTCGCGTCGGGGGGCATTCGCCACGATGAAGGGGCCGAGTGGGGGGAGGTCGATCCGACGCCGCCGACGATCGACGGGATGCGCGAGTTCCTCCTCTCGCTCTTTCACGACGCGGCCCTCGTCACCGACGATCTCGTGCGCCTCGCCTTCGAGAACCACGAGGCGTACGGGGACGCCGCGACGATCCGGCGCTTCCGCGATCGGCGCAAGCAGGACCAGCCCCTGCGGGAATCCGAGCTCGCCTCGATCCGGGCGGCGACGCTGATCGTCTGGGGTCGCGAGGATCGGCTCACCCCGCTCTCGCTGGGCGAGCGGCTCCACGACGCGATCCCGGGTTCGCGCCTCGCCGTGATCGAGCGATGCGGCCATCTCCCGCAGGTGGAGCGCGCGGCGGAGTTCAACTCCCTCGTCGCCGGATTCCTCGCCGAGCCATGACGCTGCTGCTCGCCGCGACGGCGGTCGTGGGAGCGCTCGGTCCCCTCGTCCTCACCGCCGCCGGGGCGCGCGTCCGGAGCCGCGCGCGACTTCCGGTTCCGCCTGCGCTGAAGCTCCCGATCGACTTCCTGATCGGCGCATGGGGGCTCGCCGTTCTCGCGCTCGCCGCCGGGCTCGCCGGGTGGTTCAGCGCGCCGGTCCTCGCCGCGATCGCGGGCCTCCTCGCGCTCGGCGGGAAGTGGCGCGGCAACGGGTGGCGGTTCCGGGAGCCGCTCGCCGTCGCCGTCCCCTCGGTCGTCTTGATCCCGGTGGCCCTCGCCCCTCCCTTCTTCTACGACGCGCTCGTCTACCACCTCGGGCTGCCGTGGCAGGCCCTTCGCGAGGGGAGGATCGCCCCGCACCCCGAGAGCGTCTTCGCCGCCTTCCCGCCGCTGGCGCAGCTCGTCGGCGCGCCGTCGCTCGCGCTTCACCTCACCGGCGTCCCCGCCCTTCTGCACCTCGCGAGCACTCTCGCGGCGGGGGCGATCGCCGCGTCGCTCGCGCGCCGCCTCGGCGCCCCGAGGGCGACGGCGTGGCTCGCGGGAAGCGGGCTCGCGCTCCTCCCCGCGGTGGCGCTCGTCCCGGGGCTTCCCGCGGCGGAGGGGTGGCTCCTCGCGCCGGTGCTCGCGGCCGTCGCGATGGTGATCTGGCGCAAGGAGTTCGGGCCGCGCGCCGCGCGCACGGCGGCGATCCTCGCCGGCCTTCTCTGCGGCGCCGCGTGCGCCGCGCGACTCCAGGGGATCGCGTGGAGCGCGATCGTCCTCGTCCTCCTCGCCGCCCGCGTGAGGAAGATGCGGCCGATCGCGCTCGCGGCTGCGGCGTGGATCTGCGGGAGCGCGCCGTGGTGGCTGAAGAACCTCGTCCTCCTCGGCGACCCGCTCGCCCCGATCGGCTGGCGCCGGGAAGGGATGGAGACGCTCTGGCGCGACGCGCAGAGCTTCACGGGAGTCACCGCTGTCCTCACCGCCCTCGCCCCCCACGCCGCGTACGCCGCCCCTCTCGCGCTCGCCGCGATCCTGGCCGTGTTCGCGCCGGGAGATCGACGCCCGGCATGGCTGTGCCTTCTCGCCGCCGCCGGGGCGACGGCGTGGGGCGCGACCGGAGTTCTGGCGCGCTTCCTCGAGCCGACGCTCGCGATTCTCCTTGTGGCGGCCGCTTCGGCAGGGCGCACGCGCGCGGGGAGATGGATCGGAGGCGCGGCGCTCGCGGTGTCGCTCGCGCTCGGGCTCGCCGCGACGGCGCGCGAGATGAGCCGCTGGGGCGGCGTCGCGATGGCCTTCGAGGAGTCGGGCTCGGACGTGGGGGGAGCCGTGACCAACAACCCGGCCGCGGCGTTCGCGGAGGCGGTGCGTCTCCCTCCCGCCTCCCGCGTTCTCTTCATCGGCGAGGCGCGGGGGTTCGGCTTCCCGAGGCCCTTCGTGGCGCCGTCGCAGCACGACGTGTCGCCCCTCCGCGAGCCGATCGAGACTCTTCCCGACGCCGTTGCGACGCGAGCGTGGCTCAAGGGGCAGGGGTTCACGCACCTTCTGATCAACTACGCCGAGCTGGGGCGGCTCTCGAGGAGCTACCCCGTCGCGCCGTGGCGCACAGAGGAAGGGAGGCGCCGGTTCCAGGCGCTCGTGGATCTCCTCGGCCCGCCGGTAGTTCAAAGCGGAGAGGTCGCGATCTTCGCGCTGTAGTGAGGCCCACCGGCGAGCCTCCGTCTCCTCCGGAAGCTTGCGGCGCGGAGCCGCGAAGGCGCGCCCCCCCAGATGGCCAGGTCGCCTTCGCGTCGGGGCTGGTGCTCCGCGCCGCCTTGCGGAGGGGATTCAGCAAGGCGCGTGCCCTCGCGCGTGCGGCGGACGACAGAGCGGAGGCGGGTCGTGACGCGCCGGCCTCGGGTCGTTTATTGCTCGGCGCGCGGGAAGTTTTCCCCGCCGCGCACCGGCTATAGTGACGCTCACTCTTCCATCCCATCCCGAACACGGAGGCCTCCATGCCGAACCCCGCCGCGCCCGGAGCACACCCCTCGCCGCAGCTCTTCTTCGACACGATCACCGCCTACCAGACGACGGCCGCGCTGAAGGGAGCGATGGATCTCGACCTCTTCACCGCGATAGGCGACGAGGCCATGACCGCCGCCGAGGCGGCCGCGGCCTGCCACGCCGACGCGCGCGCGATGCGCATCCTCTGCGACTATCTCGTCACGCTCGGGTTCCTCAACAAGCAGGCGGATCTCTACGCACTCACGGACGACTCGAAGATGTTCCTCGACCGCAAATCTCCCGCCTGTCTCGCGGGGACGCTCGGGTTCCTCCTCTCTCCGGGGATCACCGCGAACTTCGAGGACGTGGCGGCGGCGGTCCGCAAGGGAGGGACCGTGGCGCCCGAGGGGGGGACGATGTCCGTCGAGAACCCTGTCTGGGTGGAGTTCGCGAGGGCGATGGCCTCCATGATGGTTCCCGTCGCGAACGCCATCGCCGGCTTCGTCCCGGCGGCGCCCGGGAGGAAGCTCAAGGTCCTCGACATCGCCGCCGGGCACGGCATCTACGGGATCACCGTCGCCGTGAAGCACCCGGGGGCGGAGGTCGTCGCCGTCGACTGGCCGGGCGTTCTCGCGGTGGCGAAGGAGAACGCGCGCGCTCACGGGGTCGAGGGGCGCTACCGGACGATCGCGGGGAGCGCCTTCGACGTGGATCTCGGAAGCGGGTACGACGTGGCGCTCATCACGAACTTCCTGCACCACTTCGATCCGCCGACCTGCGAGATCTTCCTCCGGAAGATTCACGCCGCCCTCGCGCCGGGGGGAAGAGTCTTCACCGCCGAGTTCGTCCCGAACGACGACCGGATCACGCCCCCCCAGGCGGCACGGTTCGCCCTCACGATGCTGGTGGGCACCGACCGCGGGGACGCCTACACCTTCGCCGACCTCGATCGGATGTTCCGTGCGGCGGGATTTGGCGGCAGCGAGCTGCGCCGCCTCGACCCGCTGCCGAGCGCGGTCGTGATCTCGCGAAAGTAGGCGGCCGGCGGCCCTCGCGCGGGGAGTTTTCCGGCCCTATATTCCGCCGGCATCTGAACGGGGGAGTGGGGAGCGGAGGCATCGATGCCGAAGAAGCTCCTTCTGGTCGTCGTCGCGGCTCTGGCCGTCGTCGTCGGCCACAACATGATGACGTCCGGCTCGAAGAATCTCTCGCCGGACGAGCAGCAGATCGCCGCGCTCGAGTCACGGGTCCATGCGGCGCAGGACGCCATCTCGCGGGCGAGTCACTCCGCGGGGATGACCGGGATGGACGCGACCGCCGACGCCGACGCGGCGATGCACGATCTCGAGCGCGCCGAGAAGGAGATCTCCGCGCTGGGGGACAGGACCCACGACGCGGCGGTGCGATCCCGGTGCGAGCGGCTGATGGACGAGTCCCGTTCGGCGCGCGGCGCGAGGGACTGAGGGGTCACCAGCCGTACGCGGAGCGTCAGCGGAGGCGTAGACTCCTCATTCTGCGGCATTCTTCCGTGATAATCTGACCCCATGCCCGACCCGGAGGAGCTGGACACCGTACCGCCGCCGCTCCGCGAGACGCCGCCTGCCCGCGAGCCCGCGCCCCCCGAGCCCCCGCACGTTCCGGTGCACGTCGATTCCTTCGGCCTCTCCGATCGGGGGAAGCTCCGCGCGGACAACCAGGATCACTTCTACATGGCGCGGCTCGGAAGATTCTCCCAGACCGTCGCGACGAGCCTTCCCGCCGGAGAGCTTCCGGATCGCCTCGAGGACACCGGGCTCGTCGCCGTCGTCGCCGACGGGATGGGGGGGCACGCCGGAGGCGAGGTCGCGAGCCGCACGGCGATCGTCCTCTTCTTCCACCTCCTGTTCGACACCCCCGACTGGGTGCTGAAGGTGGACGACGCCAGCGCCCAGAAGATCCTCGACCGGGCCGCGAGCCGGTACCGGAGCCTCGACTCGCTCCTCGCGGAGCGCGGGCGCCTCGATCCCAAGTTGAAGGGGATGGGGACGACCATGACGCTGACCTACAGCATCGGCCTCGATCTCTTTCTCGCGCACGCGGGGGACTCGCGCGCCTACCTGTGCCGCGATGGCTCGCTGCGCCAGCTCACGCGCGATCACACGCGGGTGCAGGCGCTCGTGGACGAGGGGCTCCTCACGCGCGAGGAGGCCGCGACCCACCGGCTGCGCAACGTCCTCACCAACGTCGTCGGCGGGGGCGCTCCCCTCATCGACGTGGACGTGCACCGGGTCCCCCTCGAGATCGGGGACGCGGTCCTCCTCTGCTCCGACGGGCTCCACGGCGTGGTGAAGGACGAGGAGATCGCCTCGATCCTGGGCTCCTCGGCCGCGGCCGAGGCGGCGTGCCGCGCGCTGGTCGCTCTCGCCCTCGAGCGCGGCGCCCCGGACAACGTGACGGTGGTCGTCTCGCGGTACGAGACGCCCTGAGGGCGGGCGGGACTAGGCCGCGTCCGCGCCAATCTCCTCCGGGCTGCACACCGACATCTGGAGCGCGCCGAACTTCTTTGCGTAGGCGTGACCGTCGCGCGGGGTGACGAGATAGTTCCGCCCCTTCGGATAGTGGGAGCGGAACAGCTCCAGGGACGCATGGTTGAAGTCGGCGGCGCTCCACTTGCACTCGACGGCGTCCACGCGGTCGCGCGGGCGCTCGATCACGAAGTCCACCTCGCGACCCGCCTTGTTCCGCCAGTAGCGAACCGGCAGATCGGGGAAGTGCGCCTGGAGATGCTCCAGCACGAGGTGCTCCCACAGCAGGCCGTGCTCCGCGGGGCGCAGCGGATCCCAGCCGCGCGCGAAGCTGACGAAACCGGTGTCGAAGCCGTAGACCTTGGGCATCCTCACCAGCTCCTTCTGGCCGCCTCCGTGGAAGGGGCGGACGAGCGTGATGGCATGGGTGATCTCGAGGGCACGCAGATGGCTCTCGACGGTGGGCCGCGAGATGCCGAGGGCGGCCGCCGCACGGCTCTTGTCCATTTGCCCGCCGCTCTGGCGCAGGACGTACTCGAAGAGGGCGGTGAATCTGTTGACGTCGCGGAAGGCGAACAGTCGTTGGATGTCCCTCGCGAAGAACGAGTCGATCCACTCCCGGTAAAGAGATGGCGCCTTGGCGTCGGCGAGGAGCGCCTGCGGCAGTCCTCCGTGGTAGAGGCGCCTTGGCAGCGTCACCCCGAACGCGGAGAGCTCGCTCCACAACGCGGGCACGAGGTGCACCTGCCGTTTCCGGCCCGCAAGGGTGTCGCGGAACTTCCTGCTGGCGGCGAGCGTGGAGGACCCGGTCGCCAGAATCCTGAGCCGCGGGAACATGTCGGCCCCGACTTTCAGGACCCGGCTCGGGTCGCGCAGCTGATGGATCTCGTCGAAGACGACGACCGGCGCGGAGCAGTTTCGGTAGAAGAGGGCGGGATCGCGAACCATCTCCTCCACGGCCGGCAGGTCGCAGTTGAGGTAGAGGGTTCGCCCGGCGTCGAGGCCCCGCGCGAGAGTCGTCTTGCCGGAGCGTCGCACCCCCGAGAGCCAGGCGATGGGGGCCTCACGCCAGGCGTCTTCGATGCGGGCGGTCCAGAACGGTCGATCAATCATGGAACCATACTTTACATTTAGACCGACCATGCGTCAAGTATAGATTCTTTGCAGCGGAGCTCATCGCGCGGAGGGATGGCGCCCTTCCAGCGCGTCGGAGACAAGTCGGCTTGACACGTGGCCTCTCCCGCCGTACGATACAATGGAAAGTGAGCTTGTCATGGCGCCCAGAGTCACGAATCGAATCAAGGAGCTCCGCACCGATCGCGGATGGACCCAGGCGCAGCTCGCCGACGCCGTCGGGGTCTCGCGGCAAAGCATCAACTCGATCGAGTGCGACCGGTACGTGCCGAGCCTCCCCCTCGCGCTGACGTTCGCGCGAGTTTTCGAGCTTCCCGCCGACAGGATCTTCACCCTGGAGAAGAAGAGATGAGGATTCCCATCCTCGGCATCATGATCGATGAGCGCTTCCTCGAGCACCGGCGGCGCTCCACGAGCCTCGGCGGGATCGCCGGGGGGCTTGTCGCCATGTCGCTGTTCGCCTGGCGCTGCTACTTCGACCACGTCGTCGCCTGGGACCTGCTCGCCGTCGGGGTCACCATCGCCGTGGTCAAGCTGGTGGTTCTGACCTGGTATCTACTGACCGACTGATCGTAACGGGGGGACTCGAGATGCTGCTTCGGACGCGCACCAACGGCGCCAGGCGCCTCCTGATGATCGGCATGAGCTTCCTGGCCCTCGCCAACGTCTGGCACCAGTTCCTCGTGCCGGTGAGCTCCGTCGGGGCGGGTGCGGCCGACGGCATCTTCGGGTTCCTGATGGGGATCTCGATCGGCTGCAACCTCGTGAGCGTGATGCGCCGCCGCGGCCCGCGCGAGGAGGCCTAGGCGATGCGCATCACGATGATCGGGCATTGCACCCTTCTCCTCGAGGGGGCTGGGACGAGGCTCGTCACCGACCCGTTCTTCGGAACCTGGGGCCACGTCGCGTACGCGCGGCGGCGGCCACCGGCTGTGACGCGGGAGGGAGTGGGCGCCGTCGACGGCGTCCTCCTCTCGCACGGCCACTGGGATCACACCGACCGGAAGTTCCTGCGGCGTCTCGACGCCTCGATCCCGGTCCTCGCCCCCGCGGGAGCTTCCATCGTGATGAAGCTGAAGGGGGCGCGTCACCTCGTGCCCATTGGGCGGTGGGAGTCGGTCAAGATCGGCGCCGCCGTGGTGACCGCCGTGCCGGCCGTGCACCTCGCGATCGCCCTCGGGTACGTCGAGCAGGTGGAGAGCCTCTGCCTCTACTTCTCGGGGGACACCTATCACCGGCCGTTCATGGCCGAGATTGCGCGCCGGTTCCGGGTCGACGTCGCCCTGATGCCGGTGACGACCTTCCGGGCCCCCATGACGATGGGAGAGCGCGGCGCCGTGGCGGCGGCGCGGGATCTCCGGCCGGCGACAATCATCCCCATCCACCTCGGCATCGAGCCCCGATCTCCGCTGCTGCGGACCGGTCAGAGCGTTGCCGGCTTCACGCGTCGTCTGCGGGAGGCCGGGCTGACGTCCGAGGTCGTCCAACTGGCGGAGGGGGAGAGGTGGGAGTCCGGCGGGGAGGCGCCCACCGCGGGCGGGGAGCGAGCGACGACGGCTCTCGCGGGCCGTTAGGGGACGAACCGCCTGAGGTTGTTGCGCCAGAAGGGCCAGTCGTGGCCGAAGGCCCCCTGCCAGATCTCGCTCTCGAGCGCGGCGCCCCGGACAACGTGACGGTCGTCGTCGCGCGGTACGAGACGCCCTGAGGGGGGCGAGTCTAGAGCCGAAGGAGGCTCCCGGGTCGACGCAGGAGTTCATCGGCAGGCAGCGCCAGGACCCCCTCTCCCAGCGAGTAGCGCTCGCCGCCCCGATAGACCACGTATCCGCGCTGCAGATCCAGGTCACGCATGCACCGCTTCAGTCTGGATGCGTCTTCCCGGGACGGCGACGAGTGCAACTTGATCTCGAAGGCCACGTGCTTCAATCCCATGTCGATGACGAGATCGACTTCATCCCCCACGGCGGTGCGCCAGAAGAACGGCTGGCTTCCCGGCGCCAGGCGCTGGCAGGCCGAGACGATCTGATCGATGACGAACGCCTCGAAGCTCAGCCCGCGGCCGGGATGCGCGTCGAGCACGCTGGAGGAGCGAATGCCGAGGAAGTAGTGCAGGAGTCCCGTGTCTCTGAAGTACAGCTTCGGGCTCTTGACCAGTCGCTTGCCGACGTTGGCGAAGAAGGGAGGCAGTTTCCTGATCAGGAACGCCTGCTCGAGGATGTCCACGTAGCGATTCACCGTGTGGTAGCTCACGCCGAGCGACTGCGCGATCTGTGAGGCGTTCCACAGTCCTCCGTTCGCGTGCGCGAGCATGGTCCAGAGTTTCCTCATCTGCGGGGCCGACACTTCGATGCCAAGCCCTGGAAGGTCCCGCTCGATGAACGCACGCGTGTACGCTTCGAGCCAGTCATGGCGCCGTTCGTCGTTCGGCTCAAGCAACGCCTCCGGGAATCCTCCCCGGAACCAGAGCGCGGCGAGGCCGGCCTTCCCGAGACGCCGGCTCACCTCGTCCAGACGGAACGGCGGCAGATCCAGAAACGCGATGCGGCCGGCGAGGGACTCCGAGATGCCGCGCACGAGCGAAGGCGAAGCCGAGCCGAGCAGCACGAAGCGACCGTTCCTTCGCCGCCGCCGGTCGATCGCCCCGCGCAGAATCTGAAAGATCTCCGGCAGGCGCTGAGCTTCATCGAAGATGATCCGATCGCCAAGTTGCGCAAGGCGCGCCTCGGGATCGGCGGCGAGCGCGGCCACGTCGCGCGGCCTCTCCACGTCGAGATAGCTCCACCCGGGGAGCGCCTGCCGGATGAACGTCGTCTTGCCGCACTGGCGCGGCCCGAGCACCGCCACCGCGGGAAAGCGGCGGAGGAGCCGCAGGAGGGGCGTCCTGTACGCACGGGCCAGCATGCCTTGCAATATAGAAGCCTTAGTTCTAATTTGCAACAGAGGCCATGGCGTGGTGGCGGGAAAGGTCGAGGCCCCTACGGCACGAACCGCCTGAGGTTGTTGCGCCAGAAGGGCCAGTCGTGGCCGAAGGCCCCCTGCCAGATCTCGCAGTGGACGGGGATTCCCTTCGCCGAGAGGAGCGCCGCGAAGTCGCGGTTCGCCTGCACGAGGTGGTCGTGCTCTCCCGTGGCGACGACGACGCCGAGACGGCTCACCTTCGACACCCAGTCCCCGTCGTAGTTCGGCACGTAGGCGACGGGGCAGTGGAAGTAGCAGAGGTCGTCCCAGTACCCGTCGAGAAAGCGGTGGATGTCGTAGACGCCGGAAAAGGCGACGACGCGCCCCGCCATCTCGGGGTGGCGGAACGAGAAGTTCACGGCGTGGTAGGCGCCGAATGACGCGCCGAAGACGACCGGGTCGTCGCGCTGGGCCTTGTTGCGGATGAGCGGGATGACCTCGTTCGCGAGGTAGCGATCGTAGGCGTCGTGGCGCCTGACGCGATCGGCCGGATGGGCGCCGCGGTTGTACCACGACTCGCCGTCGACGCCGTCCACGCAGGCGACCTGGATCTCGCCGGAGTCGATCTTGTCGGCGAGCCCCGAGATGAGCCCGTTGTCCTCGTTCTGCGTCGCGCTGCCGAGCGAGGTCGGGAAGGCGAGGACGGGTCGCCCCCAGTTCCCGTACCAGATCACGTCCATCGGCCGTCCCAAAGACGGCGAATCCCAGCGGTGGCGCTCGCGGATCAATCTCACCTCCCCGGCCGTGACGGCGTGGCCTCCGCGCCGCGGTTCGGGGTATATTACCCGTTCACCATCCGAGAGTTCGACGGGGAGGAGAAGGGACGTGGCGGATTCCGTCCGGAAGATCGGCATTCTCTACGGCATGGAGCGGAGCTTTCCGCCCGTGCTGGCCGACGCCCTCAACAGGATGGGCGGGGGTCGCGTCGAGGCGTCGCCGGTGAGGATCGGCGCGCTGCGGCAGGACGTCCCGGCGGAGTACCACGTCATCCTCGACCGGATCAGCCACGAGATCCCCTTCTACCGCACGTACCTCAAGGCGGCGGCCGCGACCGGGACCGAGGTCGTCAACAACCCCTTCTGGTGGAGCGCGGACGACAAGTTCCTCAACAACGTCATCGCGCGCGCGGCCGGAGTCGCCGTCCCCCGGACGGTGCTCCTCCCGCACAAGGCCCACCCGCCCAACACGTCGGACGCGTCGTTCTCGAACCTGACGTACCCCCTCGACTGGAACGAGATCTTCGACCACCTCCGCTTCCCCATCTTCATGAAGCCGGCGAACGGGGGCGGGTGGCGCGACGTGTACAAGGTGGATGACCCGATCGGCTTCTTCAACGCCTACGATCAGACGCACACGCTCTCGATGATGGCCCAGGAGGCGATCGAGTTCTCCGAGTACTACCGGTGCTACGTCCTCGGCCGGAACCGCGTGCACGTGATGCGGTACGACCCGAAGGCGCCGCCGGAGCGCCGCTACGTGCAGGACGCGCCGCCCACGGAGAAGTCGCTCCTCGCGCGGATCGAGAGGGACTGCGTCACGCTCTGCACCGATCTGGGGTACGACTTCAACACGGTCGAGTTCGCGGTGCGGGACGGCGTTCCCTACGCCATCGACTTCATGAACCCCGCCCCCGACTGCGACGCCGCTTCCGTCGGCGCCGCCAACTTCGACTGGATCGTGAGGAACGCGGCCGAGCTCCTGCTCGACCGGGCCCTCAAGCCGCGGCCCATCGAGACGGCCGGCGCGTGGCCCCGCCGCGCCCCCCGCGCGGCGTCGCCCGCGCCGCGCGTGTAGCCAGGATGGCGCCTCGCCCGTCCTTCACCATCGGCATCGAGGAGGAGTTCCAGGTCATCGACCCGGAGACGCGCGAGCTGCGCTCGCACGTCTCCGAGATCTTCGACCAGGGGCGCAAGGTGCTGAAGGAGCGGATGAAGCCCGAGCTCCACCAGTCGGTCGTCGAGATCGGCACCGAGATCTGCAAGGACATCCAGGCGGCCCGCCGCGACGTCACCGCGACGCGCTCGTACCTGGCGCGGCTCGCGCGCGAGAACGGTCTCAGGATCGCGGCGGCCGGGACGCACCCCTTCTCGCACTGGTCCGCCGTCGCCATCACGGGGGGGAACCCGCGCTACGAGAAGCTGATCGCCGACCTCCAGGTCGTCGCGCGCGCGAACCTCATCTTCGGCCTCCACGTGCACATCGGCGTCGAGGACCGCGAGCAGCAGATCAAGATCATGAACGCGGCGCGCTACTTCCTGCCGCACATGCTGGCCCTCTCGGTGAACTCCCCCTTCTGGCTCGGCCGCGACACCGGGTGGAAGTCCTACCGGTGCAAGGTCTTCGACAAGTTTCCCAGGACCAACATCCCCGAGTTCTTCGAGTCGTACAGCGACTACCGCGGGTTCGTGGACCTCCTCACGAAGACGAACTGCGTCCTCGACGGACGGCAGATCTGGTGGGACCTGAGGCCTCACGAGGTCTACCCGACCCTCGAGTACCGGATCTGCGACATCCCGATGCGCGTCGACGAGACGATCGCCATCGCGGCGCTCTTCCAGGCGATCACGGCGAAGCTCTGGCTCCTCGGCAGCGGCAACCTCACCTTCCGGCACTACCGGCGTGCCCTCATCCAGGAGAACAAGTGGCGGGCGGCGCGGTGGGGGGTGAGCGACAAGCTGATCGATTTCGGCAAGGAGGAGGAGGTCCCCACGGCGGCGCTCGTCCAGGAACTCCTCGGGTTCGTGGACGAGGTGGTGGATGATCTGGGCTCGCGGCAGGAGGTCGCGTACGCGCTGAAGATCCTGGAGAACGGCACCGGCGCCGATCGGCAGCTCGCGGTCTTCGAGCGGACGAAGGACCTGCGCGCGGTGATGGACTACGTCGTCCGAGAGACGGAGAACGGACTCAACGTATGACCGACTGGGCGCACGTCCCCTACGATCCCGCCTTCGTTCCCGGCGCGAAGAGCGCCGTCGCCACGTGCCTGAGGGTCCAGCCCGGGGAGCGCACCGTGCTCATCACGGACCAGCTGTGCCTCCCGATCGGCGCCGCCCTCCACGAGCAGCTCCTGGCCGCCGGGTCTACGGTCGATCCCTTCATCCTCGAGGAGGCGGGGTGGCGCCCGCTCGCGAAGTTACCCGACGTGATCGGCGAGGCGCTCGAGAAGGCCGACGTCAGCGTCTTCGCCGCGAGCGCGCAGGAAGGGGAGCTCAGATCCCGCATCCAGATGACCTCGATCGTGAACCGGAGGAAGATCCGCCACGCGCACATGGTGAACATCACGCCGCGGATCATGGTCGAGGGGATGCGCGCCGATTTCGCGAAGGTGGACGCCCTCTCGCGCTGGGTCCTCGAGAGGGCCTCGCGGACGACGAAGCTGACGGCCTCGACGCCGGCGGGGACGCACTTCGTCGCCACCTTCTCCCCGAGCCTGAAGTGGCTGAAGACGTCCGGGATCATCAGCCGCGAGAAGTGGGGGAATCTCCCCGGCGGCGAGGTCTTCACGGCCCCCGCGCGCGTCGACGGCGTCTACGTCGTGGACGGGGTCCTGGGCGACTGGCTCGCCCCGAAGTACGGCGACATGCAGGCCCACCCCCTGCGCGTCGAGATCGAGGACTCGCGCATCGTCGCGGTGGCCTGCGATCGCCCCGAGATCATCGCCGACTTCGAGGCGTACACGGCCACCGACGCCAACTCGAACCGCGTCGGCGAGCTCGCCCTCGGCACCAACCTCGCGGTGAAGGACGTGATCGGCCAGATCCTCCAGGACGAGAAGCTCCCCGGGCTGCACCTGGCCTTCGGCCACCCCTACGCCGAGCACACCGGAGCCGACTGGAAGTCCTCGACGCACATCGACATCGTCGGGCGGCACTTCGACGTCGAGCTGGACGGCGTGCCGATCATGAAGAACAGCCGCTACCTCGTCGACTACGACACCCTCGAGGTCTAGCGGCGCGGCGCATGGACCCCCACCTCCGGCCCATCTTCAACCGCGGATTCGACGCGAGCCTGTACGCGCGGATGGCCGCGCTGATGGACGCGCGCCTCGCCACCCCCCGGTTCGAGTTCCGGCTCGCCGAGACCCCCGTCTTCCTCCCCATCGACCTGCGCGCGCGCTGCGAGATGACCGCGCTCGAGATCCTCGACATCATCCGGCGCCCCGACGTCATCGCGAGGTGCCGCGCCGCCGTCCCGGCGCGCTTCGACGCGCCGCGCCCCGACGCGCTTCCGCACTTCCTCGCGATCGATCTCGCCATCTGCCGGGACGCGTCGGGGGAGTTGGTGCCGCGCCTCATCGAGCTGCAGGGGTTCGCGTCGCTCTACGGGATGCAGCTCGTGCAGGGGGAGATCTGGGGGGAGGTGGCCGCGGGGATTCCGGGGATGCCGCCCGCCTTCACGAACCTCTTCTCGAACCTGGGGCGGGAGTCGTACGTCGAGCTGCTGCGCCGGACGATCATCGCGGACGCCGATCCGGCCGAGGTCATCCTTCTCGACCTCGATCCGGCGAGCCAGAAGACGCGTCCGGATTTCCACGCCACCGCCCGGCTCCTCGGGGTGCGGGCGGTCTGCGTCTCGGAGCTGACGCGCGACGGGCGCCGCCTCTTCGCCCCCGCGGAGCCCGGGAGCTCGAGGAGGGTCCCGGTCCGCCGCGTCCTCCACCGCATCGTCTTCGACGAGCTGGAGCGCAAGCCCGTGAAGCTGGTCTTCGACTACCGCGACGACCTCGACGTCACGTGGATGGCGCACCCGAACTGGTACTGGATCTGGTCGAAGTACACGCTGCCGTTCATCGATCACCCCGCGGCGCCGAAAACGTGGCGGCTCGGCGATCTCGATCCCCTGCCGAAGGATCTGTCGCGGTTCATCCTCAAGCCGATCTTCTCGTTCGCGGGGCAGGGGGTGCGGGTGGACGTGGACGCGGCGACGATCGAGGCGATCCCGCCGGCCCGGCGCGGGGAGTACCTCCTCCAGGAGAAGGTCGAGTACGCCCCGGCGCTCATCGCCCCCGACGGCACGGGGGTGAAGGCCGAGATCCGGATGATGTTCCTGCGGCCGGACGACTCCGACCGGCTGATCCTGGCCATCAACCTCGCGCGCCTCTCGCGCGGCAAGATGCACGGCGTCGATCACAACAAGGGGCTCGACTGGGTCGGCTCCTCCGTCGCCATCTGGCCGTCGGGCGCCGGGGAGCGGGCCGCGCTGCCGGAAACCCCCTCCCTGCGCCGCGCATCGTAACCCTCGAGATGAAGCGAAGGCCGGACACCTCACCCTGCCCGCTCTGCGGGACGCGCGCGACGAAGTCCGCGCTCCGCGAGGCGGGATGGCTCGCCCCGGAGATCGCCTCCCGCGTGGCGCGCGAGCACCCCGACTGGCGGCGCGAGGACGGGGCCTGCCCCGCCTGCGTGCAGGAGATCCTCCTGCGCACCCTGCTCGAACGGGGAGACGCCGCGCTCCACGCGACGATCCAGCAGTCCTGGCCCCTCGACTCGGAGGCGGCCTTCGGCGTCCTCCCGACGCCGCTGCGGCTCCACGCCGATCCGCGCTACACCGGGTCGGGGGTGACGATCGCCTTCGTCGACTCCGGCTTCTACCCGCATCCCGATCTCGTGGAGCCTCTGAACCGGATCCGCGCGTGGGTCGACGCCGCCGACGAGCCGGTGCGCGAGCGGCGCTTCGATCCGGCGACCGCACCGCGATGGCCGGGTTGGGACGCCGCCTCCGCGCCGCAGTGGCACGGCACGATGACCAGCGGGTCGGCGGCCGGCAACGGGAGGCTCAGCCGCGGCCTCTACCGCGGCCTCGCGAGCGAGGCCGACGTCGTGCTCGTGCAGGCGCGCGGCGCCGATGGACACATCGGCAACGCGGCGATCACCCGGGCCCTGAAGTGGCTCCGCGCGAACGCCGCCGATATGAATCTGCGGGTCGTCAGCATCTCGCTCGGCGGCGATCCGATCGACCCTCTCGCCGGGAACGCGGTCGACGAGGAGGTCGCGGCGCTCGTGGACGCGGGGGTCTCGGTCGTCGTCGCGGCCGGCAACGACGGGGCGCGGCGCCTCGTCCCCCCCGCGACGGCCCCCCGCGCGCTCACCATCGGCGGCCTCGACGACAAGAACACCTTCGACCACCGCGAGGTCGAGCTATGGCACGGCAACTACGGCGAGGCGGCCGGCGGGGCGGCGAAGCCGGAGCTGGTCGCGCCGAGCATCTGGGTGGCGGCCCCGGTCCTTCCGGGGACATCCGTCGCGAAGGAGGCGAAGGGGCTCTTCTCGCGGCGCGCCGCCGGCGACGCGGCGGCCGAGGGGCGGATCGCGGATCAGAAGCTCGTCACGCCGCACTACCAGCACGTGGACGGCACCAGCTTCGCCGCGCCGCTCGTCGCGAGCGTCATCGCGTGCATGCTCCAGGCGAACCCGAAGCTGACGCCGAAGGTCGTTCGCGACGTCCTCCTGAAGGCGGCGAGGCCGGTCCCCGGCGCGCCCAAGGAGCGGCAGGGGGCCGGGGCGGTGGACGCGGGGCGCGCGGTCGCCCTCGCCCTCAGGGAGCAGCATGGGGCGCTTCGCGGCCGCGCCCTCTCGCCCGTCGTGACCGCTCAGGGGATCGATTTCACGCTTCACGATCACGACGTCCGCGAGGTCTGGATCCTCGGGAGCTGGGACGCGTGGAAATCCCCCGGCCTCCGCGCGCGCCTCCTCGAGCCCGGGCTCTGGCACGCGCGCGTCGACCCGCTCCCGCCGGGGCGGCACCTCTACAAGTTTCTCCTCGACGGCACGCGCTGGCTCGACGACCCGGACAACCCCGAGAAGTCCCCCGACGGGTTCGGCAGACTGAACAGCGTGCTGGCGGTCTAGACGTCGATGGGCATCCGCTCCGCGGGTCGCCGATTTCTCTTCGCGGTCACGCCGCCGGCGCGGCGGCTGGTGCTCGAGCTGGCGATCGATCGCGCGACCGGGCGAGCCCCCGACGAGCTTCGAATCCTCCCTTCGCTCGCGAGGCCGGGGTCTACGGCGATCGACGTCGGCGCGAACCGGGGGCACTACGCGCTGGCGATGACACGATGCTTCGGGACCGTCGTCGCGGTGGAACCTAACGCCGAGCTGACCGGAGATCTCGAGCGTTGCGGCGCAAGGAACCTGACGATCCACCACTGCGCCCTCTCGTCGGAGTCGGGGGAGGCGGAGCTTTACATCCCGCGGATCGAAGGCAGGGAGCAGGCCGGGTTCGCGAGCCTCGACAGGAAGGCGGTCGGCGCGGCCGAGAGCGTCCGGGTGGTGAAGGTGCCGGTTTGCCGGCTCGACGATCTGGGGCTCTCACGCGTCGGTCTCATGAAGATCAACGCCCCCGGCCACGAGGTGCCGGTGCTCGAGGGGGCGCGGAGGACGATCGAGGCGGATCGCCCCACGGTCATCTCGCAGGTCTGGCCGGAGAGCCGCGCGACCGTCGAGCGCTTTCTCGGAACGGTCGGCCTCCTCCCCCACGTCGTCGTCGCGGGCCGGCTGGAGCACCTGAAGGAGGGTCTCGGAGGCTACCGCGGCGACAGGGTCGTCTTCGTCTTCACCCTCCCCTTCACGGACACGCGACGAGCGTGACGTCGCGATCCCCTTGCTGCGCGCCGTCGTCCCACGTGGCGCCGTCGCAGCGGACGAGGTAGTACGCGCCGGCGGTCGGGGGAGGCGTGGACGGATCGATCGTCGACGTCGCGACGAGATTGTTGCGGAGGCAGAGCGCCGCGCCGAAGTTTCCCGCCGTTGAGTGAAGCGTTCGGAGGTCTCCCCGCACGACGTCGAACGGCCCCGGCAGGATCCCCTCCCACGAGATGGTCTTCGCGTCCGCCGCGATGCGCACGGAGTCCACGGTGAGGGAGCACGAGGCCGGGGGGGCGAGAAACCACGCCGTGTAGGGGGACGTCTTCATGAACTGGAGCAGCATCGAGGCGACTTTCTGCTCGGCGTGGACGCTCGGGTGCGTGCACTCGTTCACGCCGGTACCCGTCGAGTAGGGGTAGCGGAAGTCGCGGTTCTCCCACACCAGGCCATCCGAGCGCGGGGTCGTCGCATTGGCCCAGAGGTACGGCCCCCACGCGATCCACGGCGCGGCGAGCGTTCGGTAGTCGAGATCGCCCGCGTTCGGATCCGGCGCCCCTCCGCGGATCTGCTGGATCTGCGAGTTGACGAGCCACTTGATCGAGAACCCCTGCTCGTAGGCGTACGGCTCGGGGTTGAGATTGTTCGGAGGGGTCGCCGTGTTCGCGTACCCGCCGTAGATCCGCGAGCTGATGAAGACCTGCCGCGCGTTGGGATATCGGAGGCGGATCGCGCGCAGGATGTTCCCGATGGATCGCTCCTCGAGGACCGCCTCCGGAGGATTGCCCGGGGTCCCCGTCGCGAGCGAGACGGTGGGGGCCGCCTCCCCGTCCTTCACCCAGATCGATTGCACCTGCGCCTCGCTCAAATTGGACGGGAGGAGGATCTGGTTGAGGACCCGGTCGTACTCGCCGTACCCCGAGACGGTCGGATCCCAGTCGGAGAACGTCACGCCTCCCTTCGCGCCGTCCACCAGGACGACGGCCGAGTGGTTGACCGCCGGATCCGCGAGCGCCTGCGCGATGAAGGATTCCGTCTGGAGGTAGGGGACGGGCGCGGTCGGGAGGGGGCACGCCGTCGCGGCGGGGTCGTCCGGATCGCCGCCGATCCCCGCGCCCCCGCAGAACTCGATCGTGTTGTTCGAGAAGCCGATGGAGAGAAAGGCGATCTTGCAGTCGGCGGTGAGAGCCCCGCACGCGGCGCCGGTCCGATCGCGCGGCACGATGCCGGCGGCGAGCGTCCGGCCGTCGGCGTCGTGATCCGTCGGCGCCTGGTTCGAGCCGGGGTAGAGGAACCCCGGGTAGGTGCCGAGGTAGAGGTAGCCCGGCGGGAAATCCGTCAGCGGAGGCACCCCCGCGAGAGGGGACCACGGGGTCGTGGTGCACGTATCGGCGCGGGCGGGCTGGAAGGCGACGATTCCGGCGAGGAGAACCGACGCGGCGAACCTGGGGCGCATGGTGGAATCCTAGATCGCGGCGGGCTCGGGCACCAGACGCTGTCGATCGCGCCGGCCACCCGGCAGGAGGCGGGCCGGCGCGATCGCGTGCGGGGCGATCTGCGGTTACGGCAGGTACGATTCGATGAAGCTCAGGATGTCGGCCTTGTCGATCCTCTGGCCCGCCTCGGTCTTGCCGCAGCTGTCGAAGGTGCTCATCAGGGAGAGAAGCTGTCCTGACGTCGTGAAGTTCCCGCCTCCGTCGTCGGCGAAGAAGGCGTAGCAGGACTGACTGTCCGCGATCTGCGTGACATGCCACCACTGGCTGCTCGCCACGCTCTGTCCGACCGTCGCGCGCCGGGCCGTCTGGAGGACGTTGTAGAAGCGCCTTCCGAACTGCCCGTTCGAGCCCTGCTGGAAGTCGAGGTTCGTCGGGGAGAAGCCGACCGAGACGACCGGCGTGCCCGAGGCCACGGAATCAATCGAGTCCTGCGCGGGCAGGGCCGACGGCGCCGGCAGCGTCACGCCGGCGCGAGGCTGCAGGAAGAGAAGCGCCACGTTGTGCTTGTCGCGGGAAGAGTTGCTGCTGTAGCTGCCCGGCGTGTAAAGAGGATGGACTGCGACCGGGAAGATCACTCGGAGCGCGTTCAGGTGGGCGTCGGGATCGGTCACATCCCCGCACGTCCACGGATCCGGGTCGTTGAATCCGACCCACGCCTCCACGTTCACCTCTCCGCCGGCGACGTTGGCGTCGAAGGTGTCCCGTACTGCCAGGGCGCAGTCGGCGGTCGTGAGGGCGATCGCCGGATTGGCGGAGTCGCCCCGGGAGATCAGGACGGCGCCGCATCCCGTCGTGACGTTGAAGGCGTTGCAGGTCGAGCCGAAGGAGAGGTACGCCATCCCGACCGTCGGGTGATTTCCATTGTCGGGCGGGCCGTTCTGGATGGCGAGCGCCGGAACGATCGCGAACAGGGCGAGTGCGAGGGCGAGGACGCTGAATCTGCCTGCGTTTCGCATCGGGTCTTCCCCCACGGGGATGCAATCCCCGTTCAGTTCGCTCCGGCGCTCCCTGCCGCGGCGCCGGGGCGGCATCAAAGGCCGGACGACTCCCATCGAGCCGTCCGGGGATTTTGTCGATACGACATACTACCTTGAGGGGCCGGGAGCGGCCACAGGAAAGATAGCGAAGGGAACTCTTTACCCTAAAGGAAGAGACGGCGCGCGTTGCCGCCCATGATCTTCGCGCGGGCCTCGGGGGGCAGGGGGATAGACGCGACGCCGTCGAGGATCTCGCGAAGCGACGGGACGCCGGGGGCAGGCCAGTCGGAGCCGTAGAGGACCTTTTCGGCGAAGTCCGCGAGCCGCGGAAAGTAGTGCAGCAGGCGCCGGGGAGGGATCCCCGAGATGTCCATGTGCACGTTCGGGAAGCGGCGCAGGAGGAAGATCGCCGTCTCCCCCCAGAGCGGCCGGCCGCCGTGCGCGAGGATGACCTTCAGCTCCGGGAAGTCGATCGCGACGTCGTCCACTCCCATCGGATCGCCGAGGCGGCTCCGCGCGCCGGGGAAGATCGACGTCCCGGTGTGGATCATCACCGGCACCTTCCGCTCCTGCGCGATCGAGAAGATCGTCTCGAGCGACTTCAGCCCCTTCTCGCGGTAGTCGGTCAGCTCGAAGACCTGGTGGGGCGGGTGGAGCTTGATGCCGCGGATCCCCATGTCGAGGATGCGGTTCATGTCGTCCCTCGCGCTCTTCGTGAAGCGCGGGTGGACGCCGCCGAACGCGATCAGGCGGTCCGGGCGCACGGCGCACCAGCGGGCGCAGAACGCGGTCGCGCGGTCGTCGAAGCCCATGATGTCGGGGGAGGGGTAGTTGATGATCCCGGCGCGGGCGACGCCGGTCGCGTCGAGGTGGTCGAGGAAGACCGCCGGGTCGGCGATCATCCGCTGGATGAGATCGAAGTCGCTCCGCCCGAGCGCCATCCGCTGCTGCACGGCGGGCCGGAGCTGATCCCAGGGCTGGATGTGGACGTGGACGTCGGTGATCTCGGGCGGAGTCTTCAGCTCTTCGGCCACTTGTAGAACCCTTCTCCGGACTTCTTCCCGAGCTTGCCGGCTTTCACCTTGTCCCTCAGGAGATCGGGCGGGCGGAAGTGCGCTTCTCCCAGCTCGCGCTGGAGCGTCTCGGCGATCGCGAGGCGCACGTCGAGGCCGACGAGATCCGAGACGCGGAGCGGCCCCATCGGGTGGCCGTACCCCAGCTCCATCGCGCGGTCGATGTCGGCGGCGTCGGCCACCCCCTGCTCGACCATCCTCATCGCCTCGAGGCCGAGGGCGAGGCCGAGGCGCGACGTGGCGAACCCCGGCGTGTCCTTCACGACGACCGCCTCCTTGCCCATGCGCTTCGCGACGGCGACGGCCGCCGCGACCGCGCCGTCCGAGGTCTGCCACGCGCGGACGATCTCGATCAGCTTCATGATGTGCGGGGGATTGAAGAAGTGGAGCCCGAGCACCCGCTCCGGCCGCGGCGCCGCCGAGGCGATCTTCGAGACGCTCAGCGACGACGTGTTGCTCGCGAGGATCGCCCGCTCGGAGCAGATCTCGCCGAGGCGGCGGAAGAGATCGCGCTTCATCTCGAGATCTTCCGGCGCCGCCTCGACGACGAGATCGGCTGAGGCCGCCGCGGCCGCAAGGTCCCCCGTGGGGGAGATCGCGCCGAGCGCGCGGTCGCGGTCCTGGGGAGTGACCTTTCCCTTCGCCACCCCCGCCTCGAGGTTCGCGCGGATCTTCGTGAGCCCCGCCGCCGCGAGCTCGGCGGTGACGTCGTACAGGTGGACCGAGTACCCGGCGAGCGCCGCGACGTGCGCGATGCCGCTCCCCATCGTCCCGGCGCCGATCACGGCGACGCGCTGGATGGAATCTTCTGACTGGACGCTCATCTCAGTTCCCTTCGTCGCCGCAGTTGTGGCAGGAGAGGCGCGATTCTAGACGCCAGGCGCGCGGCGATCAACGGGCGGCCCGCGTGGCCTCAGGGATGATCGTGCGGCGGAGGCAGGGCGGGCGGCGGCGGAGGGGGGGGCGGCCGGATCCCGCGGAGGCGCTCCTGCTGCTCGTCCGTGAGGAGGTTCTTGATCCGGATGACGAGAGCGAGGTGCGTCTTCTTCACTTCGTTCTCCATTCCCATCACCCTCTCCGCCTGAGCGAGGGCGGCGGTCTCGTCCACGCGAGGCGACAGAAGCATGCGGCCGAGCTTCTCCACCTCCCCGCGCATGTCCCACTGCGCGTCGAGAAACTGCGACTGCGCCCTCTTGATCTCCGACTTGACCGCGTCGCGCTGGGCGCTGGTGAGCCCGATCTCCTGCTGGTGCTCCATGATGAGCTCGGGCGGGAAGAGGTACCGCTGGAGCCAGTCCACGCCGTCGGGCGACTCGGCGCCGGAGCTGGTCGCGAGGGCGGCGAGGGCGAGGGTCGGTGCGATCATCCATGCTCGTCTCATCTTCCAATCTCCTTCAATCGACGTGGGCGTCTTCATGCGAAGAGCTCCAGGACGTCGGGGTGAGCGCCGTCCGTCCGATGGCGGGAAGCGTGGTGAGGATCTCGATTCCGGGCGTCTCCAGGAGAGCGTCGGTCGGCGCCCTCCAGGATGTGATGTCGGCCTCCGCCTCCGTCGGCTGCGCGCGCGGGGGCCCCCCGCGCCGGGTCACGAAGAGGAGTCCGGCCGCGGCGACGGCGACGATCGCGGCGGTCGTCACGGCGAGGGGCAGCCACCGCGGCGTCCCGCGAGTGCCCGCGGCAAGCCGGCCGGCCTCGCCCCACATGCGCGAGAACTTCGGCGCGCGGCGTCGCGCCTCGTCGCGGGCGATCGAGAAGGCGCGCTCGATCTCGCGATCGTCGCCCGGGCGGGTCACCGGCTCTTCTCCCGGAGCAGCCGGCGAAGGCTCTTCTTCCCCCGCTCGTAGTGAGTCCGCGCGGAGCCGAGCGTGATGTCGAGCACTTTCGAAGCCTCCTCGACGCTCATCTCCTGGTAGAAGACGAGGTGCAGCACCTCTAGCTGTCTTCTCGAAAGGCGCCGCAGGGCCCGCGTCAGGCTCGAGCTCCTCTCCGAGGCGGCGAGGAGCGACTCCGGTGTCTCGGGTGAGGGGGGAGCGGAGTGTCCGTTCGCGCTCGCGCGAAGGAGGAAGCTCCGCACCGCGGCGCGACGGCGCCTCTCGGCGGCGGTCCGGTGGATGACCGAGAAGAGCCACGTTTTCAGGCTCGAGCGTCCACCGAACCGCGCGCGCCCGTCGAGGATCTTTACGTAGGTGGTCTGAAGCACTTCCGTCCCTTCATCCCGGTCCCACCGGCAGCATGCGAGGGCCCAGGCGTAGGCCTCGTCGTGGAGCCGCTCGAGCTCGGGGGCCAACTCCGCGGGATTTGCCATCGCCGGCTCCTGGCCTCACGCCGCCCCTGGGTTCACGCGAGATGAGTGCCCCGAGAGGGGAATCTATAGGACACGATCCTCACGCGAGGCTAGACTCTCCCGGCGCGCGACCAGGATGCGCGTCAGGAGATCGCCGTCGTGGCCACGATCCGGTTCGTCCTCAACGGGAAGGCGCAGGACGTGAGTGTCCCCGACGAGATGCCCCTCCTCTGGGTGCTCCGCGACACGCTGGGGATGACGGGGACGAAATTCGGCTGCGGCGCGGGGCTGTGCGGGGCGTGCACCGTCCACGTCGACGGCGAGGCGGTTCGTTCCTGCCTCACGCCGGCCTCGACGATCCCCGGGAAGAAGATCACGACCATCGAGGGGCTCTCTCCCGACGGATCGCACCCCGTCCAGAGGGCGTGGATCGAAGAACAGGTGCCGCAGTGCGGCTACTGCCAGCCCGGGCAGATCATGTCCGCCGCGGCACTCCTCGCCGCGAAGCCGAAGCCGACCGGGGCCGACATCGACGACGCGATGCAAGGGAACATCTGCCGGTGCGGCACCTACAACCGGATCAGGCGCGCGATCCTCCGCGCCTCGGGGCCGCGATGACGACTCTGGATCGCCGCGGGTTTCTGAGGGCGGGCGTCACCGCCGGCGCCGGGCTCGTGGTGGGGTTCACCCTGGGCGGAGCCTCGGAGGGGGCGGAAGCTCCCGCCGCGGGCGCGGCCGCGGCGACGGGGTTCAAGCCGAACGCGTGGCTCCGCGTCGCACCCGATGGCGAGATCACCATCTGGTTCGCGAAGTCCGAGATGGGGCAGGGGGTCATGACCGCCCTCCCGATGATCGTCGCCGAGGAGCTGGACGCCGACTGGAAGAGCGTCCGCGTGGTTCAGGCCGACCTCGACGACGCGTTCGAGGATCAGGACACCGGCGGGAGCTCGGGAGTGCACGACTCGTTCACGCCGCTGCGGAAGGCGGGGGCCGCCGCGCGCGAGATGCTGGTGGCGGCCGCGGCGGCGACATGGGGCGTTCCCGCCTCCTCGTGCCGCACCGAATCGGGATCGGTGATTCACGCGGCCACGAGCCGGAAGCTCGGCTACGGATCGCTCGCCGAGCGGGCGTCGAAGCTCCCCGTGCCCGCCGCACCGCGTCTCAAGGACCCGAAGACCTTCTCCATCGTCGGCCACGCGACGCCGCGAGTCGATCTCCCCGACAAGGTCCGCGGGGCCGCGATCTACGGGATCGACACGATGATCCCCGGGATGCTCTACGCCGCCGTCGCGCGCTGCCCCGTGCTCCGGGGGCGCCCGGCCTCCCACGACCCGACGAAGACCCTCGACGTCCCCGGCGTCACGCAGGTCGTCGTCTTCCGATCGGGGGTCGCCGTCCTCGGCAAGACGATGTGGGCGGTGCTCGAAGGGCGCCGCCGACTCGAGATCGACTGGGACGAAGGGGAGTACGCAACCCTCGGAAGCGACGCCATCCGGAAGCAGTGGGAGGAGGCGGGCGCCTCCGAGGGGGCCGTCGCGCAGAAGGCCGGGGACGCGAAGGTGGCGCTCGCGAAAGCTGCGACGAAGATCGCCGCGGTCTACGAGCTCCCCTTCCTCGCGCACGCGCCGATGGAGCCTCAGAATTGCATCGCGGATGTGCGCGAGGATCGCTGCGAGATCTGGGCGCCGACCCAGGTCCCCGCCAGCGTTCTCGCGACGGCTCAGCGAATCACGCGCCTTCCCGCGAGCGCGATCCGCGTGCACGTCACGCTGATCGGCGGCGGGTTCGGGCGCCGTCTCGAGGCCGACTACGCGGCCGAGGCCGTCTACCTCTCGCAGCTCGCCGGCGCGCCGGTGAAGCTCGTCTACGATCGCGAAGAGGACATGAGGAACGATTTCTACCGCCCGGGCAGCCGGCATCAGCTCGCCGGGGCCGTCGGCGCCGACGGGGCGATCATCGCCTGGACGCACCGGGTCGTCGCGCCGTCGATCCGCGGGCAGCGAGGGGCAGGCGCCCCGGGGGGCCTCGACACCCAGGCCGTGGACGGCGCGGCGGACTTCGGCTACGTCATCCCGAACCACCTCGTCGACTACGTCATGTCGAACACGCCGGTCCCCACGGGGTGGTGGCGGTCGGTCTACGCGTCGCAGAACGCCTTCGCCACCGAGTCCTTCTTTGACGAGCTGTGCGCCGCGGCGAAGAGGGATCCGCTCGAGATGCGGCGCCGGCACCTCGCGAAGGCGCCGCGCCTCCTGCGTGTCCTCGAGCTGGCCGCGGCGAAGGCCGGATGGGGAACGCCGGTGACGGCGGGCCGGGGGCGCGGGATAGCCGCCGCGGCGTCGTTCGGCAGCTACGTCGCGCAGGTGGCCGAGGTGAGCGTCGCGGACGACGGGACGATCCGGGTGCACCGGGTCGTCTGCGCCGTCGACTGCGGGCGCGTCGTGAACCCCGACACGGTCGCCGCGCAGATGGAGGGGGGGATCGTCTTCGGCCTCTCGGCCGCGCTCTACGGCGAGATCACGCTCGACAAGGGGCGGGTGCAGCAGCGGAACTTCGACGAGTACCCGGTCCTGCGCATGGACGCGATGCCCGAGGTCGAGGTGCACATCGTGCCGAGCGACGAGGAGCCGAGCGGCGTCGGTGAGCCCGCGGTCCCCGTCATCGCCCCCGCCGTGGCGAACGCCCTCTTCGCCGCGACGGGGCGGCGACTCCGGCGCCTTCCGCTGCGCGCCGCCGCGCGGCTTCCCTCACCGAGGCGCGCCACGTCGTGAAGCACCTCGTCTTCGGCCTCGGCCTCGCGGTGGCGCTGGCCCTCGCCGCCGCCCCGCTCGCGGCGGCGGACCTTTCGTGGGAGGAGCGGGCGAAGGCCTTCGACTACGACGCCGCGGCGCCTCTCGACGTGAAGATCGCGAGCCCGCTTGCGCGCGAAGGCGCGAAAATCCTGGATATCTCGTACGCGAGCCCGAAGGGAGGGCGCGTCGCGGGGTACCTCGTCGTGCCGGACGGGAAGGGGGCGTTCGCGGGCGTCGTCTTCGTGCACGGCGAGGAGGGGAGCCGGGCCTCGTTCCTCCCCGAGGCGCTCCACCTGGCCCGCACCGGGGTCGAGTCGATCCTCCTCGACGCGCCGTGGCGCGTTGAGGACGGAGATCTCTCGAGTCCCGAGACTCACCGCGCCGCCTGCGTCAGGACGGTCGTGGCGATCCGGCGCGCGGCCGACGTGCTGCTGGCGCTCCCGGAGGTCGACCCCGCGCGCCTCGCGTACGTCGGCCACGGCGTCGGCGCGACATGGGGGGGAGTCGTCGCCGGTGTGGAGAAAAGGTTCAAGGCTTACGCCCTCCTGGCCGGCGAGCTGAACGAGCCGCTCGACGCCGTCCACTTCGTCGGCCGCTCGTCGCCTTCCTCCATCTTCTTCCAGTGGGCCCGGTTCGACATCGGCGTCCGCGAGACAGACTCTCTCGCCTACGAGCGGGCGGCGGGGGAGCCGAAGGTATCGAAGTGGTACGACAGCGGCCACGAGCTGAACGACCCTGCCGCGGCCGAAGATCGCGACGCGTGGCTCACAGCGCAGCTCGGAGTCGGGGTGAGCCGATCGAGCGAGCCGAAGGTCGCGGCCGTACCCACCGAACTGAGCGCCAGCGAGATCACCCCCTCCATGGTCGCGCGCGGCGTCGCCTACAGGATCGCCGGGACCGACGCGGTCCGCGTCACCCGCGACGTCGCCTGCGGCCGGGGGGGGAAAGCGCCCCTTCTCGCGGATCTCTACTCCCCGGCGGCCGCCGGCGCGCGCCCCCCGGTGATGATCCTGGTCCACGCCGACGCTCCCGACGGCGCGGCGGGAGATCCTCCCGACTGGCCCATCATCTCTTCTTACGGCCGCCTCCTCGCGGCCTCGGGGGTCGCGGCGCTCGCCGTGCGCCATCGCTCGTCGGACGAGGGCTTCAGGCTCCGGGAGGCGGCGGCGGACGTCGAGAGCGCGATGCGGTGCGCGCGGGATCGCGCCGCGGAGCTCGGAGTGGACGGCGATCGCGTGGCGGTCTGGGCCTTCGGCTCGGCCGTTCCCTACGCGATGACGGCGGCGCTCGACGCCCCGCAGAAGGGCGTGCGATGCGCCGTGGCCTCGTACGGCCCGCTCGACCTGCGCCCCCTCCGGAAGCGGTTCCCCCTGCGCGTCCTCGACGACACGCTCGCCAACTACAGCCCCGCGGCCTACCTCGCGGCCGGGAAGGGGGCGCCGCCGCCCTTCCTCGTCGTGCGCGCGGATCTCGACGACGCGAGGATCCTCGAGACGATGAGCCGCTTCGTCGACGCGGCGCGCGCCGCGGGGGGGACCGTCGAGGTTCTCGATCACCCCCGGGGGCGCCCCGGCTTCGACGTCCTCGCCGACGGGACGGCCGAGGAGATCGCGGCGAAGACGATCGCTTTCATCCGGAAGAAGCTCGGATTGCCGGCGGACTGAGAGCGGGGGGGCGGCACCATGTGCGGCATCGCGGGGGTGTACCGGTCGGGGGATGCGGGGGACGACCGCCCCGTCGTCCAGTCGATGCTCGACGCGATGAAGCTCCGCGGCCCCGACGGCGAGGGGATCGCCTCCGAAGGGCCGGTGACGCTCGGCCACCGGCGGCTCGCCATCGTCGATCTCTCGGCGAACGGGAGCCAGCCGATGCGCTCCTCGCGCGGCGATCTCGTCGTCACCTTTAACGGCGAGATCTACAACTTTCGCGAGCTGATCGACGAGATGGGGATCGACCGGCGGGCCCTCCGCTCCACGTCGGACACCGAGATCCTCCTCCTCGCGTGGGAGAAGTGGGGGAGCGCGTGCCTCGACCGCCTGGCCGGGCAGTTCGCCTTCGCGCTGTACGAGTCGGGGGCGCGGCGGCTGTGGCTCGCCCGCGATCGCTTCGGCGAGAAGCCCCTCTACTACCACCGGGCGGCCGGAACGCTGGCCTTCTCCTCGAGCATCGGGGCGCTCCTGAAGGCCGGATGGGTGTCGCGCGAGACCTCTCGCGCGTCGCTGGTCGAGTACCTCGCCCTCCGGTACGTCGTGAGCCCACGCACCGTCATGAGCGAGGTGGTGAAGCTCTCCCCCGGTCACCTCCTGAAGATCGACGCGGGAGGCATGGAGATCAGGAGGTGGTGGGCGCCGCGCTTCCGTCGCGCGGGAGAGGGCGCCCGCCCGCTCACCCGCCACGAGGCGGCGGAGGAGTTCGGACACAGGCTCGTGCGCGCGGCCCGCCGATGCACGGTCGGGGACGTCCCCGTGGCCCTGCTCCTCAGCGACGGCATCGACAGCAACGGCATCCACGCGGCTCTCGGCGAGGCCGGCGTGGACGTCACGACGTACACGTACAAGGCCGTGAGTGAAAACGCGGCGTCGGGAGCGGCGGGGGCGGCCGGCGGCCGCCACGCGGTCAGCTACGACGAGATCCTCGCGCAGCTTCAGCCCGCCTTCTCGAACCTCACCGAGCCGATCGGCGACGGGGCGGCCTTCGGCACCTGGTCGCTGATCCGCGCGGCGCGCCCCACCGCGACCGTCTTCCTCTGCGGGCACGGAGGGGACGAGGTGCTCGGGGGCTACCGCCTGAGCCAGGAGCGCTTCCGCCTCGCCGCGCTCAGCCGCGCCTGCGCGATCCCGCTTCCCGCGCTGATGCGGTGGGTGGACCTCCTCACCAACGGCGACGAGCCCGTGGCGCAGAGGCGGGCCGCCCTCCTGCGCGCGCCGCTGAGGCTCGTCCCCGCCGCCGCCCGGTATCTGACGCAGCGCCCCCTTCCGCCCGGCGACGTCGCGGATCTCTTCGCCCCTGCTCTGCCGCCCGAGCGATACCTCGGCGTCATCGATCGTCTCTACGGCAACTGCGACGGCGAGGCCTCGGCGCTCGATCGCATCCAGGAGGTCATGCTCCACACCTTCCTGTCGGCCCACGTCGTCTCGTATGCCGACTCGGCGTCGATGGCCTCGTCGGCCGAGCTGCGCCTCCCGTACCTCGATCGGGATCTGGTCGACCTCATCCTCTCGCTTCCCCCCTCGATGCGCGTGAGCCCCTGGCCGGGCGTCGCGAACACCAAGCGGATCCTGAGGTGGTGGGCGAAGGGGAGGGTCCCCGAGACGTCGCGCACGCAGAGGAAGCGGGGGTTCCGGTTCGGGAACATGCGCGAGCTCCTGGGCCGCCGCGGCGACTGGATTCGCGGCACGATCCTCGGCTCTGCCGCGCTGCGCCGGCACCTCCCGGGTCTCCCGGGGTGGATCTCCCAGCCCGTCGAGGTCTATCGGCGCGGGCGGGAGGGGACGTTCTGGGCTCTTCTCGCCTACGCCATCTGGGGCGAAGCGGCCGGGGTGACCTGAGCGCCGCTTGCGGGACAGCGACGTCCCAATTGCGGACACTCCACCACTCCGCGGCGAGGCCCGGCGCCGGCGCAACTCACTCAATCACCAGCGCTTCTCCCCAAGCTCCGACATGGCACACGCCTTGACATAGGATCGGCTGAACGCCCGCGTCTGAACGCTCGTGAAGGGAGCCCCGATGGATATCGCAAGGCCGGAACTGGCGCAACAGCGGAAGCGGCGCCGCATCATTATTACTGCCGCCACCGTCGTCGCGCTCCTGGCGGTGACGCTCGGGCTCTCGCGCCTGAAGCCTGCCGCCCCGGGGGTCGACAAGGGGACTCTCTACATCGACACGGTGAAGCGCGGCCCCTTCCTCCGCCAGGTGCGAGGGTCGGGGACGCTCGTCGCCGAGGACGTGAACTGGATCCCGGCCACGACCGACGGGCGCGTCGAGAAGATCCTGCTCCGGCCCGGCAGCACGCCCGTCACGCCGGAGACGGTGATCCTCGAGCTCAGCAATCCCGAGCTGGAGCTGAGCGCGCAGGACGCCGCGCTCAACCTCAAGGCGGCCGAGGCCGATCTCACCGATCTGAAGGTGAGGCTCGAGAGCCAGCTCCTCACCGAGCAGGCGGCTGCGGCCCAGGTGGAGGCCGAGTACCACCAGGCGAAGCTGCAGGCCGAGGCCGACACCGAGCTCGGCAAGAGCGGCCTCGTCTCCGCGCTGAACGTCAAGCTCTCGAACGTGCGCTCCGACGAGCTGGGGAACCGCACCGAGCTCGAGAAGAAGCGCCTCCTCATCCTCGAGGACTCGAACGCCGCGCAGCTCGCGGCGCAGGACGCCAAGCTCTCGCAGATCCGCGCCCTCGCAAATTTGCGCCGGACCCAGTTCGAGGGGCTGAGAGTGCGCGCGGGGAAGGACGGCGTCCTCCAGCAGCTCCCCGTCGAGGTCGGCCAGCGCGTGACCCCCGGGACGATCCTCGCCAAGGTGGCCGAGCCCGGGCATTTGAAGGCCGAGCTGAAGATCGCCGAGACGCAGGCCAAGGACATCCTCCCCGGGCAGCCGGCGACCATCGACACCCGCAACGGCGTGGTGGCGGGGAAGGTGTCGCGCATCGATCCGGCGGTGGTGAACGGCACCGTGACCGTGGACGTCCGGATGGAGGGGGCGCTCCCGAAGGGGGCCCGCCCCGACCTCTCCGTCGACGGCGCGATCGAGCTCGAGAACCTCAAGGACGTCCTCTTCGTCGGGAGGCCGGCGTTCGGGCAGGAGCAGAGCGTCGTGAGCCTCTTCAGGCTCGACCCGGACGGCGCCGGCGCCTCGCGGATCCAGGTGAAGCTCGGACGCAGCTCCGTGAGCTCGATCGAAATCGTCGAGGGGCTCAACCTCGGCGACCGCGTGGTCCTCTCCGACACCTCGGCGTGGGACGCCTTCGACCGCATTCGACTCAACTGACGCGACAGACGACGCGACGCAGGAGAACTCGATGACACGACCCGGCAAGCCCGTGATTCGGCTCGAAGCGGTGAAGAAGGTCTTCTTCACCGACGAAGTGGAGACGCACGCTCTGTCCGGAATCCAGCTCGACATCCACCCCGGTGAGTTCGTCTCGATCGCCGGCCCGTCGGGATGCGGCAAGTCCACGCTCCTCTCGATCCTCGGCCTCCTCGACACGCCCACCGACGGCATGTACGCCCTCAACGACAAGCCCGTGCAGAAGCTCAACCTCAGCGAGCGCGCGCGGATCAGGAACCGCGAGATCGGCTTCATCTTCCAGAGCTTCAACCTCATCGGCGATCTCACCGTCTACGAGAACGTCGAGCTGCCGCTCACGTACCGCGGCATGAGCTCGGCCGATCGCAAGACGCGCGTCACGGAGGCGCTCGAGAAGGTCGGCATGGCGCATCGCGCCAAGCACCTCCCGAGCCAGCTCAGCGGGGGTCAGCAGCAGCGCGTCGCCGTCGCCCGCGCGGTGGCCGGCAAGCCCCTCATCCTCCTCGCCGACGAGCCGACCGGAAACCTCGACTCCCGGAACGGCGACGCCGTGATGGATCTGCTCAGGGATCTGCACCGGGAGGGGGCGACGATCTGCATGGTCACGCACGACCCGCGCTTCGCCCGGCACGCCGAGCGGACGATCCACCTCTTCGACGGCCGCGTCGTCGAGGAGGTCGTCGAAGCGCAGGCCTGATGAGGCTGTTCGAAGATCTGGCGCAGGATCTCCGCTACGGCGCACGGTGCCTCCGCGCGACTCCGGGCTTCACGCTCACCGCGATCCTCTGCCTGGGCTTGGGCATCGGCGCGAACTCGACGATTTTCAGCCTCGTCAACGCCATCTTCCTGAGACCGCTCCCCGCGAAGGACCCGTCGCGGCTCGTCCGCCTCTACACGCGGGCGGTGCGGCCGGAGGCGCCCGAGCGCGCCACGGTCACCGGATCCTCGCACCCCGACTATCTCGATCTGCGGGACGGTGGGGGCGAGGTGCTCGCCGGCCTCGCGGCGGAGTTCCCCACGCACGTCAGCCTCCTGCGCGGCGAGCAGCCGGAGCGGGGGACGGCGGCCCTCGTGTCCGGAAACTACTTCGACGTGCTCGGCGTGCCGGCGGCGCTCGGCCGCACCTTCGTCCCCGAGGAGGATCGTGCGCCCGGAGCGCATCCGGTGGCCGTGCTGAGCTACGCCGCCTTCCGGGATCGCTTCGGCGCGGACCCCGCCATTCTCGGGCGGTCGCTCGTCGTGAACGGAAAGCCCTTCACCATCGTCGGCGTCGCCCCGCCGTGGTTCGCCGGGATCGAGGTCGAGCGGGTCCCGGAGGCCTGGATTCCGCTCGCGATGCAGGCGGACGTGATCCCGGGGAGGAACTGGCTCGGCGCGCGCGGCTCGGCCTGGCTCGGCCTGATCGGAAGGCTCCGGACCGGCGTGACGCGCGAGGCGGCCGCCGCGGCGCTCGGGGTGATCGCAGACCGGATCGACGTGGCGCACCCCGAGACGAACCGCGGCCGCACGCTGATCGTGGAGGCGGCGTCGCGCGTGGGCCACGCGGATCGTGACAACATCCTCGCCATCCTCACGCTTCTGACGGGGGTGGCGGCGCTGGTCCTCCTCGTCGCGTGCGCCAACGTCGCGGGGCTCCTCCTGGCCCGAGCGGCGTCGCGCGGCCCGGAGCTGGCGGTGCGGGTCTCTCTCGGGGCCAGCCGCGGGCGGATCGTGAGGCAGCTTCTCACCGAGGGGTTCCTCCTGTCGCTCGCCGGTGGCGCCGCCGCGATCCTGATCGCCGGCTGGAGCGCGGATCTCCTCCACGCGATCGAAATCCCGGCGACGATCGACCTGGGCGTGGACGGCCGGGTCGTGG
>JACPZX010000077.1 GCA_016195325.1 Acidobacteriota bacterium | reverse complement strand
GAAGTCTTCCGCCCGCAGGACCAGACCGACGGGAACCGCCAGATATTCCTCGCCAAGGACGGCCCGGACGGCGCGACGCCGCTGGCGCTCGTCGCTCTGCCGGGCGCCGACGGCGTGAACGGCGAGGAGGTCTACCTCCGCCAGCACGAGTCCGGCTATCCCGACGCGATGCAGTACACGCCGGTCCTCAACACCGGCCGCAACTGGCAGATCTTCAACGGGCCCGGCTTCACCGCAGGGGTCGACATCCCGAGGGACGTCTGGTTCCATCTGCGCCTCGAGGTGGCGGGCGCGCAGGCGAAGCTCTACGTCAAGGACATGGAGACACCCGCGCTCGTGATGAACGACCTGAAGAGCGGCGTGCAGCGTGGGCAGGTGGCGCTGTACTCGTTGACAGGGAAGACGTACTTCTCGAGCTTCGAGGTCCGGACCACGCCGGACGCCCCCTGGGAGAGGCACCTGCCGCCGATGCCTCCCGGGACCCTGACGAAGTGGAGCCTCTCCCCCTCGTTCGACGCGCTCGGGCGCCATACGGAGCGCCCGCTCACGGCAGCCGAGAGCCAGACGATGACGTGGCAGGAGGTGGAGGCGGAGCCCCCCGGCTTCGTGACGATCTACCGCTATCGTGACGCGCCGCACCCGAGGGTCACGTTCCAGGGCGACTTCTCGAAGCGCCTCGATCCCCAGCCGGGGATGAAGGTCGTCTACGCGCGGACCATCATCGATTCCGACCGCGACCAGGTGCGAAAGATCTTCATCGGCTACAGCGACGACGTGAGCGTCTTCCTGAACGGGCAGATTCTCTACACCGGCCGGAGCGCCCAGGGGTTCCGCGACCCCAGGTTCCTCGGCATCGTCAATCCGGAGAACGACGCCGTCTACCTCCCATTGAAGAAGGGTCGCAACGAGCTGATCCTCGCGGTCAGCGAGCTCGGCGGAGGCTGGGGGTTCATCTGCCGGCTGGCGGACGCGGGGTGACGATGCGCGTCCCTCCGGCCGGGGTGCTGCTTCCCGCGCTCGCGCTCGGGCTCCTTCTGGCGCCGGCTCCGGTCTCCGCCCAGTCCGAGCGGCAGGTCACCACGCTCGCGGACGGCGTCTACGAGATCCAGCACCACAACGGGCTGGACGCCTTCGTGGGCGGCAACACGACGGTCATCGTGGGTGAAAGACAGGTCTTCGTCGTCGATACCCCGTTCCTCCCCTCCGAGGCCCGGGAGGACATCGCCCAGATCCGGCAGTGGACGGACAAGCCGGTCACGTTCCTTCTCAACACCCACTTCCACAACGATCACAACCTGGGAAACCGGGCCTACATGGACGCCTTCCCGGCGTTGACCATCATCGCCCATGTCGAGACCAGGAAGGACATGGACCTCTTCGGGCCCGGCTCGGTGACGCTGGTGGACCGGAACACGGCGAAGTACCAGCAGATGCTGGACAGCGGAAAGGCACCCGCCGGCCAGTCTCTGACGGAGGACGACAAGGCGGAGCTGCGGAAGATCCTCGCTCATCGGAGGCAGGTGGCGGACGAGATCCGAAAAGTCGAGTACCAGGGGGCGACTCTCACCTTCAAGCACGATTTCTCGATCGACCTCGGCCATCGGGAAGTCCAGGTCAAGTTCCTCGGACGCGGCAACACCGCCGGCGACGCCGTCGTCTACCTGCCGAAGGAGCGCATCGTCATGGCCGGCGATCTCGTGGTGCACCCGATCCCGTACATGTACGACGGCTACCCCAGCGAGTGGAGTCGAACGATGCGGAAGCTCGCCGAGCTGGACACGGCCGCCATCGTCCCCGGACACGGCCCCATCATGCGCGACAAGGCCTATCCGTCTCTCGTCGCGGAGCTCCTGGAGAGCGCGGTAGCGCAGGTGAACGAGGCCCTGCGGAAATCCGGCCCCGCCCTGTTCGGCACCGTCGACGACATCAAGGGAGACGTGGATCTTTCGCCGTTCCGGCAACGCTTCGCCGGACACGACGAAGACCTCTCGGCGGCCTTCGACCGTGCGTCCGATGAGCTCGTCAGGCTCGTGTTCCGAGAGGCGAGCTTGCGCTAGGGAGTGGTAGTCTGGGGAATGACCGGGCGCAGCAGCGATTCCCCCGCGAAGCAGCTCGCGGCCTTCCTCGCGAAGTACGATCCGGCGGTCGCGAGACTGGCCCGCGGGTGCCGGGCGGCGCTCCGCAAGCGGCTCCCCACGGCGATCGAGCTCGTCTACGACAACTACCAGTTCCTGGCGATCGGCTACTCGGCGACGGAGCGCGCCTCCGACTGCCTGGTCTCGCTGGCCGTCTCGCCGAAGGGAGTGGCCCTGTCGTTCTACTACGGGGCCTCGCTCCCGGACCCCGACGGCATCCTCCTCGGCAGCGGAAACCAGAATCGCTACGTCCGCCTCGAGGGCCCGGCCACGCTCGCGATCCCCGCCGTGGAACGCGTGATCCGCGCGGCGATGGCGCAGGCGAAGACGCCGCTGCCGGGGGCGGGACGGGGCGCCACGATCATCAAGTCGGTCTCGGTGAAACAGCGCCCGCGTCGCGCGATTCAAGCGCCAGGCGGGAAAACACCGCGCTCGAGGTGATCGAGCGCACGATCCTCGTCGTTCCGGTCCATCCGTCGGAGGAGCGCCCATGCCCCCCACGCGCACGAACGGGAAGATCTGCTATCTCGAGCGCCTTCTACAAGGCTGTCTTCGGCTGGACCATCAGGGTTCGCGGTGACGGCCGACCGGCCTTCGACGACGCAGTTGGGGAGGTGAGCGGTGCCTTCATCGTCGGACGGCCCCCGTCCGCGGCGCCGGGGATGCTCCTCTACATCATGGTCGACAGCGTCGAAGCGACCGTCGAGGTGGTCAAGGCGCACGGGGGGAAGATCGTCCAGCCCCTCGGCGTCGAGGTACCCGAGATCACGGCCCGCCTGGCAGATCCGGCGGGAAACGTCCTCGGCCTCTACCAGGAGCCCAAACAATCACCCGGGGATTCCAAGTAGGGTGGCGGCGCCGGTCGTGATGAACTTTCTCGCGCGGCCGGGGGTCGATCGGACCCTGGCCGTCCTCGCGTCGATGCCCTTCGCCTACGCGCTCTATCACCGGCTCGCCGAGGGGTCCCTCGATCTCCCCCGGGCCTGCGCGGCGCTCGGCCAGCTCATCACGATCGCGACGATGGTCTTCCGCCGGGCGCCGCACCGGGTCACGCCGAATCCCTGGTGGTGGGTGCTCGCGTTCGTGGCCACGTACGGCTCGCTCGCGTGGGCGACGTTCGCGCCCCCGGGCGCGGCGCTCATCCCACCCCGGGTGAGTGACGGACTCGCCGTCCTGTCCGTCGCGATCATCGTCTACGCGCGGCTGAGCCTCGGCCGGAACATCGGGTTCGTCCCGGCCCAGCGCGCGCTCGTGACGTCGGGGGCATACGGCTTCGTGCGCCATCCGATTTATTCCGGGCTGTTCCTCGCCTGGGTCGTGCTGACGCTGCACCGGTTCTCGCCGGTGAATCTCGCGTTGCTGATCGTCATCTGCACCCTCTACGTCATCAAGAGCTTCGTCGAAGAGGGGTTCCTCCGGGGGGACCCCGCCTATGCGGAATACCTGAAGCAGGTTCGGTACCGCTACATCCCGGGGCTCGTCTAGGGAGCGCGGCGCGGCGTGTAAGAAGCGAGGGTCCGGCGAGACAGATCATGCCCATGGTCCTCAAAGCCGTGTTCGTGATCGTCATGATCATCTTCCTGACGAGACAGTGCCGGAAGCCGGCGTGGTGGCCAGGCAGGATGTTCCTGTCGATCATGAACTCGACCCACTCCGGACTCACGAGCTGGGGTCTCGAGCACGTCGTGATCGAGAAGGAGTTCACGATCCTGGACGTCGGGTGCGGCGGAGGACGGACGATCTTCAGGCTTTCGGCGATGGCCGGCGAAGGAAAGGTCTACGGGATCGACTATTCCACGACGAGCGTCGCCGCGTCCCGGAGGACGAACCAGCGCGCGATCGAGGAGGGGCGCGTCGACGTCCGGCACGCCTCCGTCTCGAGCCTCCCGTTCCCCGACGGCACCTTCGACGTCGTCACCGCGGTGGAGACCCACTACTACTGGCCCGACCCGGTGGCGGACATGCGGGAGATCCTGCGCGTCCTCAAGCCGGGCGCGACGCTGGTGATGATCGCCGAGACGTACAGGGGAGGACGGCTCGGCGCGCTGTACCAGCTTCCGATGAAGCTCCTCAGAGCGACCTACCTGAGCGTGGACGAGCACAGGGAGCTATTCTCGAGAGCCGGCTTCTCCGGAATCGAGATGTTCGAGGAGCGCGCCCGGGGGTGGCTCTGCGCGGTCGCCCGGAGGACACGATGAAGATCGAGATCGTCTACTGCCCGACGTGAGACAACAACAGGTCCAAGGCCGCGGGTCTCGTGGCCCTGATCAAGAAACGCCTGGGGATTGAAGCCGTGACGACGCCGGGGAGGACCGGGCAGTTCGAGGTCTTCGCGGACGGCGAGAAAATTGCCGAGCGCGGCGGAAACTTCATCACCCGGAGGTTCGGCGCCGGCTACCCCGAGCTGGACGGCGTGGTCGAGCAGATCGCGGAGCTGCGTGCGAGAGCTTCCGGGAACGTGACGTGAGCGTGCGCGTGGTCCGGCTCGGAGGTCCACGGGAGCCCGGAGAGGGTCTGCGCATCGGAACGGTGAGGCACCCGCCCCGCGGCGTTCCGAAGAATCAGCACGCGGCGCAGAACTGGTACGACGTGTGGTTTCCGGAGCTCGCGCCCAGCGCCGAGCTGATCAAGCTGGGCCGCGACGCCGCCGCTCCGCGGGAGTGGGCCAAATTCGCGAAGCGCTATCGCGCCGAGATGGCGGCGCCGGAAAAGGTTCGCGTCCTCGATCTCCTCGCCGCGCTGTCGCGCGAGGCGAGCTTCTCGGTGGGGTGCTACTGCGTGGACGCATCCCGTTGCCATCGGTCCATCCTGCGCGCGCTGCTCGAAGAGCGCGGCGCTCACCTCGCGCCGGATTGACTACCCTTGGAGCACTTGCGAGGGCGGCATTGAAGTGAGGAGCCGACCATGAAGAGATCCATCGGGGCGGTCGTCGCGGGGGTGGTCTTCATCATCGTGGTGACGACCCTCGTCGACATCGCGCTGCACATGGCCGGCGTCTACCCGCCGATGGATCAGCCGCTCGACGACGCTCTCTCGCTCCTCGCGACCGCCTATCGCATCGTGATCGGCGTCGCCGGCGCGTGGATCACCGCCCGGCTCGCACCGGCGAGACCGATGAAGCACGCGCTGATCCTCGGCGTCGTGGGGACGGCGCTCGGCATCGTGGGCGTCGCGGCCACCTGGAACCTCGGGCTCGGCCCCCGGTGGTACCCGATCGCGCTCGCCGTCCTCGCGATTCCGCAGTGCTGGGCCGGCGGGAAGATCTTCGAGATGAAGTCCCGATGAAGATCTCGGTCTTCGTCGGCGTGAGCGTGGACGGCTTCATCGCTCGGCGGGACGGGTCGTTCGATTTCCTTCCCGAAGGGGGAGGCGAGCCCCACGGGTACGAGGAGTTCATGGCGACCGTCGACGCGCTCGTGGTCGGCCGCAAGACTTTCGAGACGGTCCTCACCCTCGGCGTATGGCCGTACGCCGGCAAGCGCGTCGTCGTCCTGAGCTCCCGCCCCATGGACGTCGCCGCCGCGAGGGGCCCCGTCGAGCAGATGAGCGGGACTCCGGCCGAGATCGGGGCGCGGCTCGCCGCGAGCGGCGCGAAGCACCTTTATGTGGACGGCGGGATCACGATCCAGGGTTTCCTCCGCGCCGGGCTCATCCAGCGGCTCGTGATCACGCGAGTCCCGGTCCTCATCGGTCAGGGAATCCCGCTGTTCGGCTCATTGCTCCGGGACGTCCGGCTCCGGCACGTGGCGACGAAGGCCTACGCAAGCGGCCTCGTCCAGAGCGAGTACTATGTAATCGTCTGAGTGTCCCCCGAGGATCACGAGGAGGTCGCCTGTGATCGCGCTGCAGCTCCTGCCCGTCGTGCTCAGCCTCGTCGTGCTCGGAGCGCATTTCCTCAGGGCGGGCGACAAGGTCATGGTGGGCGCCCTCCTCGCGGTGCTGGCGCTCCTGCCCGTGCGACGCCGCTGGGCCGCCCGCACGGTCCAGGTCGTTCTGGTGCTCGGCGCGGCGGAGTGGGTGAGGACGCTGGCCCGACTCGTCGCCGAGCGGGAGAGCGCCGCAAAGCCGGTGGTGAGGCTCTCGCTGATCCTCGGCGGCGTGGCGCTGACCACGGCGCTTTCGGCCCTGGTCTACCGTTCGGCGCGGCTGCGGAGCTGGTACGCGCCCGCGCTCGTCATCGCCCTTCTCGCGTCGAGCGCGTGCGCAGGCCGGCGTCCTCCGGATGTCGACGACGCGCGCGATCTCTCGGGCGTCGTGCACTACGACGTCGTGCGCGACCCCAACGCCCGCCCGGTCCAGATCGAGGCGCATCAGGACTACACGCCCCCCGCTCCGAGCCCCGACAACTCCGCGCCGGACTACCCGGGCGATCTCCTGCGCCTGGCTCTTCCACCCCGGACGGTCGTCGTGCGCGCCGTCATCGACGAGCGAGGGGATGTCGTCACGGTCGTGCGCAGCCCGCTCGCGCCGGCGGTCGGCGCTCCGTACGACGCCCGGTTCGAGGAGGCGGCGATCGCCGCGGTCGGTCGGTGGGAGTTCGAGCCGGCGCGCGTCCGGTCCTTCCGGCCGAGCGACGATCGGGATGGGGACGGCCGGCCCGACTACGAGATCCTCGACGGCGAGTCGCCGAAGAAGGTCTTTCTCGACTTCCGGTTCGTCTTCGAGGTTCGAGAGGGGAAGGGGCTCGTACGGCAGATGACGAACCCGGGGGAGACGCCATGAGCGCGATCGTGGAGTTCGGGACGCGCGTGGGGGGTGTCGACTACCGGCTGCGGCTCGGCGGCTACGTCGTGCTCCGGAACGACGTCGGAGACGTCGCCATCCTCGAGACCCGGAGCGGGACGTTCCTTCCGGGCGGCGGCCAGGAGGGGGACGAGACGCCGGAGCTCGCCGCGATGCGGGAGTCGCTCGAGGAGTGCGGCTTCGTCGTGCGCCTGGGCGATCTCGTCGGGGTCGCGGACGAGCTGGTATTCGGCGAGGCGGAGCGCGCCCACTTCCGGAAGCGGTGCACGTTCTTCAAGGCGGTCGTCGTCGATCGCGCCGCGGGGGTCGTTCCGGAGCACACCGTATCGTGGGTCCCCCCCGAGGAGGCCGTCGCGCGTCTTTCCCACGGCAGCCAGAGGTGGGCGGTGACGCGGGTGTGCCATCCCGACTGAATCGTGTCTACAGGATTCAACAAGTGTCGACAGGGATGCACGGGTATAATCGTCGCTCACGCCAACCCGACACCTGGAGCCGATACCGATGCGAACCGTCCTGCGAATGACCGTCGTTCTGGCCGCCGCCGTCCTGTCGATCGCGGGCGCGACCTTTGCCGCCACTCCCGCCGAGAAGGTCGCCGCCGCGAACGCCGTCGAAAAACAGTTCCTCGCCGCCTTCAACAAGGCCGACCTCGACGCCCTCATGGCGACGTACTGGAAGAGCCCGGATCTCGTCTTCATCGACCTCGGCGGCATGGGAGTCCGGGGATGGGACGCGGCGAAGGCCGGGTGGCAGGAGGCGTTGAAGGGACTGACGGGGGCGAAGCTCGAGATCACCGAGTCGCACAACACGGCCTTCGGCGAAACGGTGCTGGGGTGGGGGCGCTGGAAAATGACGATACCCGCCGCCCAGGGGGCACCCCAGGTGATGGAGGGGCGCTTCTCCGACGTGAAAGCCTTCCGCGACGGGAAGTGGGTGTACGTGATGGATCACGCGTCGGTCCCGATCCCCCCGCCCCCTCCGCCCGCCAGGAAGTAGGCCGGTGCGAACCCCGCCGAGGGCTCGGGTGTCCATAGCCCCGGCATGACTCCGGCGGATGCGCACACCAGGCCACGCGCCCTTCAGGCGATCCTCGGGGGCGGCCTCGTCGTCGCCGTGCTCGACGGGGTGAACGCAACCCTCTTCTGGGCTCTCTACCGCGGGACGGAGCCCCACGTCATCTTCCAGAGCATCGCCTCGGGGCTCCTGGGTCAGAGCGCTTTCTCGGGAGGGACTGAGACGGCGGCTCTCGGCGCCTTCCTCCATCTCTTCATCGCCATGGCGGTCGCGGCCGTCTTCTATCTCGGCTGCACGATCTGGCCGGTCATGCTGCGGTGGACGCTGACGTGCGGCCTCGTCTACGGCGCCGTCGTCTATCTCGTGATGAACTTCGTCGTCGTGCCGCTGTCCCAGGCGAGGCCCGTGCCTTTCAATCCGGCCTGGTTCCTCGACAACTTTCTCGGGCATCTCCTCCTCGTCGGCCCACCCGTGGCCTTCGTGACGCGTTGGTCGGGGGCGGCGAACACGTCCGGGTGAGGCCGTTTCATCCGTATGGGCGCGACCAACTCCTAGCTCGACATTCCTCTCGCCGACTACGAGGCGCACATGGCCCAGCCCGAGGTCGGGCAGGGGCCGCTCCTCGCGGACTCTTCGAGGAAGCGTTGCGCCGGCACGCGCCGCGGTCCGTCGCGGCGCTGCGGTGCGCGGGGGGGAACGGATTCGATCGAATCTCGCCCCGAATCCCGCGCCTCGAGCTTCACGTCGGCGACGTGGAGCACGACCCCCTCGAGTTCGAGCCGGTCGAACTGGTCTTCGCGGGACTCCTCCTCGAGTACTTGGATGCCGGGCGCACCCTTACGCGAGCGACCGGGGGGCGCCGGCCCCTAAGGCGAGCTCGCGCACGCCGCGCGCATCTCCTCGCCGCTGACGATGTTGTTCGTCCCGTAGCCGTCGAGCGGCCACGTGGCGACGTACTGCTCCGGCTGCAGCCCCAGGTCCGCGACCGTCCGGCACAGTCGCTTCGATCGTCCGGTGAGGGGTTTGCCCGCACGGTAGAAGAGGAGGTCGCCGGTCAGGAGGATCTTCGGGCCGGGGAGCCAGAAGACGAAGTACTCGTCGGTGTGCTCGGACACGACGTTGAAGATCTCGAGCGCGTTCGTCGCGTCCTCGAGGCGGCGCGAGGTCGGCACCGTCTCGATCTTCGCTTCGCGCGGCGCGCGCGCCAGCGCGTCGGGCTTCAACGTGTGACCGCTCTTCACCATCTCCTCGATGAGTGGCACCGTGGTCGGGGGGACGATGATGGTGGCCCCTTCCGCCACGAAGCTTCGCGCGCTGCCGACGTACTGGGCGTGCAGGTGGCTGAACGCGAAGTAACGGATCGGCTTCCCGAGCGTCTCCTTCACCACCCGCACCACCTGGTCGCCGATCGTCGCGTTGTAGACTCCTTCGATCACGACCGCGTGATCGGCGAACTCGGCCACGAAGACGCGCGTGCTCAGGGAAGCCACTTCAATCGTGAACAGGCGCGGAGCGAGAAGCGAGAGCTTGAGCTGATCCGCGCGGACGGCGCGGCCCCGGTCACGCCGCGGATCCCCCGCGGGGATCTCGACCGACGCCACCGGCTCCACGGCCGAGAAATCGAACCGGGCCGCCTCGCGTCCGCTGCGGCGCACCGTCACCCTCGCGGGGGAGGAGGAGTAGACGATCTCCTCGTCGCCGTCGCCGTGCACGTCGTCGAAATCGCGCCGCTTCAGGCTCACGACCCGGCCCGCGCCGGCGTCCGTCGTCACCGCCCACAGCGCGTCGTTCCACGCGAAGAGGTACGTCCCGGCGGCCTCCGCGCGGACGTTTTGTCGATTCTCGCGCATCGCGTTCGCGACCAGCGCCGGGTGGAGCGCGGCGACGGCCGCCGCCGAGATCTCGGCCAGCGGCGCCGCCGGGATGTCGTGTCCTTCGTCGTCCACCTGGAAGACGCGGCCGCGCCGCACGAAGTAGCGGTCCACGTCATGGTCCTCCCCCCGGCCCGATTCGATCTCCACCGACGCTTCGCCGGAGGAGGGATCGAAGGCCACGCGGAGCGTCGCGGCGGTCGGCCGGACGAACCCGGGGTGCAGCGGATGGCCAGGGTCGTTGATCACCCCACGCGCCGCGACGCGAAACGGTGAGGAGGCCCCGGATTCGAGGGAGTCGATCGGGTCGGTGGCGGCGCCCGCGGCGGACCCGAGGAGGAGCGCGGCGGCCAGGATGAGGATCCTCTTCAATGGCAGTCTCCTTTGCGTGGCGAAGATGACCACGGAGGAGGAGGGGGCGTCAATCGCCGGTCCCGGGCGTTGACGCCGACCGCGATCCGCTGCCAGACTCCGGCATGATCTCCGCCTCCGACGCTCTGGCCCGCCTTCGAGAAGGGAACCGGCGGTTCGTCGCGAGCGAGACGACGGCCGCCGCCGCCGTGTCGAGCCACGCGCGCCGCGCCGGGCTGGTCGCGGGGCAGGAGCCTTTCGCGATCGTGCTCGGCTGCTCCGACTCGCGCGTCCCCGCCGAGCTGGTCTTCGATCAGGGGTTCGGCGACCTCTTCGTCATCCGCGTCGCCGGCAACATCGTCGCCCCCTCCCAGGTCGGGAGCGTCGAGTTCGCCGCCGCGCGGTTCGGCACGCGGCTGGTCGTCGTGATGGGGCACTCCCAGTGCGGCGCGATCGTCGCCGCGCTCGAGGAGCTGCAGGGGCAGCCGACGAGCCAATCCAAGAACCTCCGATCGATCGTCGATCGGGTTCGCCCCTCGGTCGAGTCGGTCCTGTCGCGCGGGCGCGCGGACGACCCGAAGGGGCTCGTGGCCGACGCCGTGCGCGCCAACGTGCGCGTCTCGGTGGATCACCTGCGCCACGGCTCCGAGCTCCTCGAGAGGCTGATCCGCGACGACGGTCTGATGGTGGTCGGCGCGAAGTACTCGCTCGACACGGGCGTCGTGAAGTTCTTCGACGACGTGGCCGCGAAATCCCCGGGAGCCGGATGACGGAGCGAGAGTCCGGCGGAGTGGCCGGATACGTGATGCACTTCGTATTCGGCGCGCTGGTCGGGGCCTTCGTCGCGGGGATCGGCGGGGGGCACGGCCGCGGACTGCTGATGCCGGATTCCGACGGCCGCGATCTGCCGGGCGGTCCTCTGATTCTCGCCGGCATCATGCTGATCGCCGGAGCGTGGACCGGATACTTCTCCGACCGAATCACGCTCGTCCGCTCCTTCACCACTCCCCGGCGCCCGGCCGGCCCGCCGCGATGGGCCCGGCGCGTGAGCTTCGCGGCGACCGCCGCCGGGATCGGCGCGGTCTGCACGGGAATGATGCGAGCCGTGGCGGTCTCCTCCCCCTCGTGGGTGGGAGGCCTCGTCGTGGCCGGCGGGATCGGGGGAGTCCTCGCCTGCGTGATCCAGGCGGCGCGGGCCAACCCATGACCTCCGCGTTGTGCTTGAATCCCCAGGTGTCACCGAGGAGAACGTCATGATTCGCCGCACCCGGAATCGCTTGCTGGCGCTCGCGATGGCGATCGTGCCGATCGCCGCCGCCGCGCCTTCGACCGAGGACGCGATCCTCAGGCTCGAGGACCAGCGTATCCAGGCGATGATCGCCGGCGACGTGGAGACGCTCGATCGCCTCCTCGCTCCCGAGCTGACGTACGGACACTCGAGCGGCAAGATGGACACGAAGGCGAGCTTCCTCGCGCAGCTCAAGTCGGGCGATCTCAAGTACAGGGACTTCCGGCGTCAGGACGTATGCGTGCAGGTCATCGACGCCACAGCGATCGTGACCGGGCAGGCGGCGCTCGACGTCCGGACCCCGGCGGGCGACCTCTCCATCCCCGTCCGCTTCACGGACGTGTGGGTGCGCCGGGGCGAGCGCTGGGAGATGGTCGCGTGGCAGTCGGCGCGCATCCCGTGACGGACGACGGAGGACCGCATGTTCGAGCACAAGGCGCAGCCGCTTCTCACGCACCGCCAGTTCCTCGGGCGCATGGTCCGCAGCCTCGGAGCCGCGCTGGCGCTGATCGCGGGCTCGCTTCTCGCGGGCATGATCGGCTACCGCGCGCTCGAGGGGCTGGGATGGATGGACTCGTTCCTGAACGCCTCGATGCTCCTCGGGGGCATGGGGCCCGTGAACGCCCCAGTCACCGACGGGGGGAAGCTCTTCGCGGGGCTGTACTCCCTCTACTGCGGGCTGGCGGTCATCTTCGTCGCCGGGATCATGCTCGCCCCGCTCGCGCACCGCATCCTCCACAAGTTCCACGTGCCGGACGAAGAGTCGTGAGTCGCCCGGATCCGCTCGACGCCATGGTCGCGGCCCCCGATCACCACTCGGTGCTCTTCGAGAATGAGCGCGTCCGGGTTCTCGACACGCGGCTTGGACCCGGCGAGAGCACGCCGGTGCACACGCATCCGTGGCCGGGTGTGCTCTACGTCGTGACCTGGAGCGATTTCGTCCGTTTCGACGCGGGAGGAAGCGTCCTCGTCGATTCGCGAGTGACCGGCATGCGCCCCCGCGCGGGCGAAGCGCTTTGGGCTGCGCCTCTCGCGCCCCACTTCGCGAAGAACGTCGGGGACGCTGAGCTCCACGTCATCGCCGTCGAGCTCAAGAGCTGAGGCGTGACCGTGACCTCGTACCGCGTCCGCCCGGCGACTGTGGACGATCTCGCGACCGTTCTCCATCACCGTCGGCGCATGTTCGAGGACATGGGGCACACCGACGCTGGGGCGATGACGGCGATGCTCGCCAGCTCGACGCCGCTCCTGGGACGCGGGCTAGAGGAGGGCTCGTATCGAGGCTGGCTCGTCGAGGCGGACGACGGCCGAGTCGTCGCCGGCGGCGGAGTCATCATCCTCGAGTTCCAGTCGCACCCGATCGATCCGCGGCCCCGCCGCGCCTGGGTCGTGAACATGTTCACCGAGCCCGAACATCGCCGAAAGGGTTTCGCGCGCCGGCTGATGGAGACGATGCTCGCGTGGTGCCGCGCCGACGGCATGACGTACCTGTACCTGCACGCGAGCGCCGACGGCCGGGTTCTCTACGAGAGCCTCGGGTTCGAGCCGAACAACGAGATGCGCGTGAAGCTCTGATCTGCGCCGGCAACGTCTCGCACTTCAAGCCGTGACGAAGTCCCCATGCTCTTCATGATCATCGAGCGCTTCAAGGGGGGCGACCCCGTCCCCGTGTACCGCCGTTTCCGCGTCGCCCCTACCACAGCTTTGGCAGCGCGCGCCCCGACTCGAGAAGCGACTTCAGGCTCGACAGGACCTTCGGCCAGCCGCTGGTGATCCCCTCGAGCATCTTCGAGCCGGCCTCGAGGCGATCGTGCGTGACCGTCAGGCGCACGACGCCGGCGACGGGCTCGAGGTCGAAGGTGACCCTGGAGTGTTTCTCCTCGTCCGAGGCGTCGGACGGGAAGGCCCACGTCAGGACGAGGCGGCTCGGCCGCCGGCTCTCGACGACTTTCCCGACCAGATGGAGTGTCCTCTGATCGCTCACCTCCCGGTGCTCCCACCGGGAACCCGGCTTCCAGTCCGAGACGTTCTCGTGCTGCCAGTACTGCGCCGTCATCTTCGCGTCGATCAGCGCGTCCCAGACTTTTTCCGGTGTCGAAGAGATGTAGACGACGTAGACGAACCGAGGCTTCTCCATGTCGCGTCTCCTTCCGCTTTCCGCTTGAGCTCGCTCAGCGCGTCGAGCTGACGATGCTCGTACTTGAAGATCCAGCGCTTCGACAGCTCGTGGATGGGAACCGGGTTGAGGTAGTGAAACTTCTCGCGCCCGCGCCGCACCGTCGCCACGAGGTTCGCCCGCTCGAGGCACGCGAGGTGCTGCGCGACCGCCTGCCGGGACATGTCGAGGTGGCCGCAGAGCTCCAGGAGAGTCTGGCCGTTGTCTCCGTGGAGGACGTCCAGGAGGCGTCGGCGGGCGGGGCTCGCGAGCGCCTTGAACACGCGGTCGACGTTCATGGCCGGGATAATAGGCAAGTAAACACTTGCCTGTCAAGCCCGGCGTCTCCTTCCCGGGATCGGGGGACCCGGGTGTATGATGCCGCCATCGAATCCCGCGCACCAAGTGCTGTCGAGGCGGAGCCTCGAGGAGGTCACGATGGGACTGCTGGATGGAATTCTCGGAACCGTCGGGTCCGCGATGCGCGGCGGGGGGGCCCCGCAGGGCGCGAGCCCGCTCGACTCGATTCTGAGCAGCCTCGCCGGGAGCCACCCCGGGCTGGGGGCCGGCGGGGGCGGCCTCCTCGGGGCCGCGATGTCGCTCATGCAGCAGGGGGGCGGCCTGACGAGCGTGCTCGACGCCTTCCGGCAGAACGGGATGGCGCAGCACGTCGACTCGTGGGTCGGCACGGGACCGAACATGCCCATCACCGCGCAGCAGGCCCAGCAGGCCCTGGGCGCACCGGCCGTCTCGAGCCTCGCGTCCCGGCTCGGGCTGTCGACCGGGCAGGCGAGTTCGGCGCTGGCGCAGCTCCTGCCGGAGATCGTCAACCAGCTCACTCCCGGGGGGAGCATCCCGGACAACCATGGGGACATGCTCTCGAGGGGGCTGGCCATGCTGCGAGGCCAGTCGAGCTGAACGTCCCGTCGGGACGGGAATGCGTGTCTTTGAAACGTTCGTGAACGGGGCCGCGATGTCGACGGCTCATGGAGGATCGTCTCATGGATCGAAAGGCGGACGCGCGCTGGATGGGAGATCTGAAGTCGGGGAAGGGGACGGTGAAGCTCGGGAGCGGCGCCTTCGAGGGGGCGTACTCTTTCCTGAGCCGCTTCGAGAGCGGGACGGGGACGAACCCCGAGGAGCTGCTCGGTGCGGCGCACGCGGGGTGCTACTCGATGGCGCTCGCGCACGCGCTGGCGCAGGCCGGCCACCCCGCGACGAGCGTGGCCACGACCGCCACGGTGCACCTCACGAAGACGGAGGCCGGTTTCTCCATCTCGGGCATCGGCCTCGCGACGAAGGGCGTCGTTCCGGGAGTCTCCGCGGACGAGTTCCGGCGATTCGCGGAGGAGACGAAGGTCAAGTGCATCGTGTCGCGGGCCCTCTCGGCGGTGCCGATGACGCTCGAGGCCGAGCTGGTGCGCGGATAGCCGCCGCGTGAGCTCCTGCCCGTGCGGCGCCGCGGGAAATCCGTTCGACGCCGCCAAGGCCCGCCGCGATCTGAATCGCTTTCGCCGTCGCGGCCCCGAGCGCGCGACGGCGCAGCTCGTCGGGGCGATCGAGGCGGCCGGCCCCTCCGCCGGCCGCACGCTCCTCGACATCGGCGGTGGCATCGGTGCGATCCACCACGCGCTGCTCGGCGCCGGATACTCGCGGGCCGTGCACCTGGACGCCTCCCCGGCCTACCTCGCCGTCGCGGCGGAGGAATCGGAGCGTCTCGGCCACTCGGGCCGCGTGGAGTTCCGCCATGGCGATTTCCACTCGGCGGCGCCTTCGATCGCGCGGGTCGACGTGGTGACCCTCGATCGCGTCGTGTGCTGCGACGAGGACTACGCCGGCTTGCTCAGGGCCGCGGCCGATCGCGCCGGCCGCCTCCTCGCCCTCACGTATCCGCGAGACCGCTGGCCCATCCGCGGCTTCATCGCGCTCATGAACGGTGCGCGAACCCTGGTTCGCCGTCCGTTCACGGTCTACGTGCATCCGCCCGCCGCGATGGCGCGCGTCCTCGAGGAGCGCGGGCTTCGTCGCCGCTGGCGAGGCGGCACCTTCATCTGGTCGGCCGAGCTGTACGAGCGGGCGTCGTGAGCGTGAAGCTGACGCTCGCGATCCTGTTCCTCGCCTACGGGGCGGTGCTCTCGGCGACTCTCTCGCGGGCCGGGCACCGCGGGCGGATCGCCCGAGGAGGCGGTGGCGCGGCGTGGAAGCCGGCGCGGATCCTGATCGTCGGCGCCACGGGAGGGACCGGACGGCAGCTCGTCTCGCTGGCGCTCGAGCGAGGCCACGACGTCACCGCCCTCGTGCGGGATCCGTCGCGCCTGCCGGTCGAGCACCCTTCGCTGAGGGTGATCCGGGGGGACGTGCTCGATCCCCGGGCCGTCGAGGAAGCGGTGCGCGGCCAGGACGCCGTCGTGTCCGCCCTGGGCCACCACAGGTACTACTCCCCGGGCGGAGTCCTCTCCTCGGGGACACGGAACATCCTGAGATCGATGGAGTCCCACGGCGTTCGCCGGTTCGTCTGCGAGACCTCGCTGGGGATCGGTGACAGCGCCGGCCGCCTCGGCCTCTTCTACACCTTCTTCATCATCCCCGCGATCCTCCCCGTCTACTTCCTGGACAAGGCGCGACAGGAACGGATCGTCGCCCGGAGCCGCGTGGACTGGGTCCTCGTCCGCCCCGCGGTCCTGACGAACGGGGTTGGGCGCGGCCGCTGGCGCGCCGGGGCGCGCGCCGGAGGCTTTCTCCTGCCGGCCCGCATCTCGCGCGCGGACGTCGCGGCCTTCATGCTGGATCAGCTCGCGTCGGAGGCGTACCTTGGATCGGCGCCGGGAGTGTGCTGGTAGATCGCGCCGGGATCAGGTGATGAAACGACCTCTCTTGCTTTGCGTGCTTCCGGATCGGCTCCGCCTCGCGGCCTGGTCGAGGCTCTACCGCGGGCGGCACGCCGGTTGGACGCCGCTCTACGAGCGCGCGGAGCTGAGGTTCGCGCCCGGCGTGGGGCTCGAGCTGATTCCGGGTGACGTGATCTCCGACTCGATCGCCTTCACGGGGCTCTACGAGCTCGATCTCACGCACCGCGTCGTCGAGATCGCGCGCCGGGGGGGCACGATGGTCGAGGTCGTCGCCAACCTCGGCTACTTCGCGGCGCTGTGGGCGGCGATGAGCCCGGGGGGCCGCTGCATCGCCTTCGAGGCGTCGCCCCGCAACATCGAGCTCCTCGGGCGGAACATGAGCCGCAACGGATTCTCGGATCGAGTTCAGATCGTCCCCCGGGCGGCCGGAGCCGCCGCGGGACGCCTGCACTTCGACGTCGGCCCCCTGAGCCAGACGGGATGGGGAGGGCTCGTCAATCGGCCGGGCGGAAAGTCGATCGACGTGGACGTCGTCAGGGTCGACGAGGTCGTCCCGCTGGGCGATCCGATCGACTTCCTGAAGATCGACGTGGAGGGAGCCGACACCTGGGTCCTCATGGGGTGCGAGCGGCTCCTCGAGTCCCGCCGCGTGCGCGAAATCTGGTTCGAGCAGAACAAGCCGCGGATGGCGGCGCTGGGCATCCCGATGGGCGCCGCGCAGCGATGCCTGGAGTCGTTCGGGTACCGCCCCCGCGCTCACGGTGATCCCGATGCCGAGATCGTCGAATGGTCGGCCGTCGCGGGGTAGCGGGTCGCGGGCCGCGCGCCGGGAGAGGCTGGAAGCGCGCACAGGGTCCGGGCTTTTCGCCGTCTTCGAGATCGAGACACCGGGATGGAGAACGGCCCTCAAGCGGGGCCTCGTGATCGGGTCGACGCTCGGCCTCTACGAGGTCGTGGGGCACTGGTCGCTCCCGCTCCCCGCGGGCTCTTCGCTGTATATATTGTCTCACTTCATTTGATGGGACGGGAGGCGCCGAAAATGGAAGCAACGTACAAGAGCTGCCAGAGCTGCGGGATGCCGTTCAGCCGCGACCCGCTCGGCGGCGGGACGAATGTCGACGGATCCACGAGCCGCGTCTACTGCAGCCACTGCTTCGCCCAGGGACGGTTCACGCAGCCCGACCTCGGCGTGAGCGAGATGCAGACGCTGGTGCGCGGCAAGATGCGCGACATGGGATTCCCGGGTTTCGTCGCCGGCCTCTTCACGCGCAAGATCCCCAGGCTCCACCGTTGGAAGCCGGGAACTCGCGACTCCTGAGGGGCGCCGTCGCCGCGGCGCCGATGAGGGTGGTCGAATGCGGCCGCCGCGGGCTCGAGGAGGATGGAGGCAGGCGATGATCGATTCAGGTCACCCCGACCGATTGACGCGGCTCCGGCTGGCGGCGGCCCTCGCCCTCGCGCTGATCGCGGCGCAGGCGAGCGCGCTCGCGGGCCCCGACGGCTCAACGGATGCCGCGGCGCGTGCGCAGATCGAAGCGGAGCTCCAGAGATACGCCGCCGCGGAGCGCGTCGTCGACGCGAACGCGATCGCCGCCTTCTACGCCCCGGACGGCGAGCTGATCAATCCCGGGATGGAGATCGTGAAGGGGCCCGAGGCGATCCGGAAATTCCTGGCGTCGTTCGAGGGGGTGAAGATCGAGTCCGCGACGATGACGGCGGATTCGACGGAAGTCCTCGGCGACGTCGCGATGCAATGGGGCGCCTACGCGCAACGGGTCGCTCTCGCCGGGAAGCCCGCGGCCGACTATCACGGCCGCTTCGTCGCCCAGTGGGTGCGCCGCCCCGGCGGGGGATGGGCGCTCCGCCGGCTGCTGACCCAGCCGGCGCCCTGAGGAAGGCGAGGCCTTCGCTCAGGGCGGGAGGGAGGATGCGCATGGCGTCGAGAATCGTCAACGAGAGGGACGTCCCCGTGGTGAAGCGCTCGCACGGAGATGGGTTCGAGTGCGAGCTCGCGCCGGTGGGGATGCACCTCCATTCGAAGATGCTCGGGTTCAACGTGACGACGGTCTCGCCGGGGAAGCGCGCGTTCCCCTACCACGCGCACCGCGGCAACGAGGAGATGTTCTTCGTGCTGGAAGGGGAGGGGACGGTCCGCATCGCGGGGGAGACGCACCGGATCGCGAAGGGAGACTTCATCTCCCTTCCGCCCGGGCGCGAGTCGGCGCACCAGATTGTGAACGACTCGAACGCGCCCCTGAGGTACCTCGCGGTCAGCACGATGCGGCTTCCCGAGGTCGTCGAGTACCCGGACTCCGGAAAGCTCGGGATGCTCGCGGGGACGTCGGGGGGGCGGACCCCCGATGAGGATTCGATCCGGCACTTCACGCGCGTGAAGGACGGCGTGGACTACTGGGACGGGGAGGCGTAGAAGATCGGCAGGGAATCGGGCGGAAGGCGTGACGGAGCGATCGAGATGGCGAGATGGATAGGGACGCCCACGATTGTCGAAGCGGCGGGGACGCTCCCCAAGAAGATCGAGGAGTTCGTCGGGCGCGTGAACGACCGCACCGGCGCGGTGAGCATCGCCCGGATGACGAGCCCTCCGGGGTGGCAGGAGCCGGGACAGCGGCCGGAGTTCGACGAGTATACGGTCGTCCTCTCCGGCCTCCTGCGCGTCGAGACGGCCGCGGGGGTCCTCGAGGTCCGGGCGGGTGAGGCCGTGCACGCGCCCGCCGGGGAGTGGGTCAGGTACGGCACCCCCGGCCCGGAGGGGGCTCACTACGTCGCCGTCTGCCTCCCGGCCTTCTCGCCGCAGACCGTGCATCGTGACGACTGAGCGCTCGCGCCGGTGCCAGGTGAGCGGGGGGCCGTGGGGAGCGGGTGACGGGGAGACGATGGCCATGAGCGGCGAGACGACGATCTACATCAGCGTGACGACGCGCGGCGGAAAATCGTGGCGCCCCGTGACGGCCGCGCGCCTCGGCGACGACGTGTACCGGATCACAGGTAAGAAGTCGGCCGCCGCCGGCGAGGAATGGCCGTTCGAGCCGGG